>JAIXVO010000002.1 GCA_027482985.1 Cyanobacteriota bacterium | reverse complement strand
GCTTACTTCCGGACAACTGAGGGCTTCCTGCAATACACTGCACCTGCGGGCGGGATTGCTGCTGGTACTGTAATTTTGATCAATGCTGGCGGCGGCACCACTCCATCCGTCTCTCTCAATGGCAGTAGTGCTACGGCTGGAACAGTCACGCTATTGGCCAACAGTAATAATAATGCAACGAATAATTTCACATTTTCAACGGCTGGTGACTCGCTCACAGCTTACACGGTAACGGGGGGTACCCACCTGACTGGCACCCCCACATTGGTCGCGTTTGTTGACTTTGGGGTTAACCCTTATGGAACAGGTACGGCCCAATCCTCTAGTATTCCAACCATTGTCGGCGGCCAAGTACTCGATCTCGGCAATTTTGATAATGTGATCTTCGCCAATGCGGCGACTATTGCCACGCAAACGATCGCCACGCTTAGCAACGCCAGCAACTTCAGTCAGCGAGAAACCACGGCTTACGACCTGACCACACTTATTGCGAGTACGCCTGTTACGCTGCCAACCGTCGCGATCGCGGCCACCGATGCCAGTGCCGCCGAAGCCGGCACCAATCCTGGCACCTTCCGCCTCACGCGCACAGGTGACACGACCAGTGATCTCACCGTGAACTACACCCTTGCGACTGGCCCCGGACAGGCGACCAACGGCACCGACTACACCCCCAACCTGACTGGCACCGCGACGATTCCCGCTGGACAAGCGTTTGTAGACATCACGATTACCCCGGTAGACGATGCAGCCGTGGAAGCGGCTGAAACCGTAACCCTGAATTTGAGCAGTAGTGCCAGTTACACCCTCAGTACAGCCGCCGCCACGGTGACGATCGCCGATAACGACACCCCTCCCACCGTGAGCGCAACGGGCAGTTTGACTCGCGTGGGCACTGCCACCAGTGTGAATGGCGCAGAAATTCCGGCCTTTGACCCCGCCAGCGATCGCCTCTTCGTGGTTGCCGGAAGCACCGTCGAAATTTATGCCGTTAGCACGACGGGTGCGTTGGCGCTGGTGGGCAGTTTGAGTCCTGGATTCACGCCGCCGACAGGGAGCAATGCGATTCCCAATAGTGTTGCCGTCAAAAATGGGATTGTGGCGGTGGCTTATGCCGTCCAAAACACCACCACAAATGCTCAGGGCTTGGGCCAGGTGAGCTTTTTCAATGCGGCCGATGGGGCCTTCCTGAACTCGGTGCAGGTGGGGTACTTACCCGATATGGTCACCTTCACGCCGGACGGGTCGCGGGTCATGACGGCCAACGAAGGAGAACCCAACAGCTACGGGCAACCGAATTCTTTTGATCCAGAAGGGTCGATCAGCATCATCAATATTGCGGGGGGAGTGACCAACGCCACAGTGCAAACGGCTGGCTTCGCGGCATTCAATAGCCAAATTAACAGTCTGCGAGCGGCAGGGGTGCGAATTATTGGGCCAGGTTCAACCGTGGCTCAAGACCTGGAGCCGGAATACATCGCCTTCTCTGGAGATGGCACCAAAGCCTATGTGACGTTGCAGGAAAATAACGCGATCGCGATCGTCGATATCGCCACCGCCACCGTCACCGAGATCAAACCCCTGGGCTTGAAAGACCATAGTTTGCCAGGAAATGGGCTCGACCCCAGCGATCAGGATGGTGCAATCAATATTCGGAATGTCCCCGTGTTTGGGATGTATCAACCGGATGCGATCGCCAGCTATACCGTCAATGGGCAAACCTACTACATCACCGCGAACGAAGGCGATTCCCGCGCCTACACTGGCTTCAACGAAGAAGTGCGCGTCGGGGCAGCCAGCTATGTCCTTGATCCGACCGCGTTCCCCAATGCGACAACCTTGAAGCCAAACACCAATCTCGGTCGGTTACAGGTCACCAATGCCACGGGAGATACCGATGGCGACGGCGACTTTGACCAGATTCAGGTATATGGCTCGCGATCGTTCTCCATCTGGGACAGCAACGGCAATCAGGTCTTTGACAGTGGCGACCAATTGGAACGCATTACCGCCACCCAGGTGCCCAGCCTGTTCAACTCTGATGGTACAGCGGCCAGCCTGGATGCCCGCAGCGATAACAAAGGACCGGAACCGGAAGGTGTGGTGTTGGGTGTGGTCAACAATCGCACCTATGCCTTCATTGGGTTAGAGCGAACGGGGGATGTGATTGTTTACGATGTCACCAATCCCACGGCACCACAATTTATTGAATACATCAACACGCCGGAAGATCTCAGCCCGGAAGGATTAACCTTTATCTCGGCAGCGGATAGCCCCACGGGGAGACCGTTGTTGGTGACGGCCAATGAAGTCAGCCGGACAGTGGCGACCTTTGAATTTACCCCGCCCGTGCGGATTAGTGATATTCAGGGTGCGGCGCATCGATCGCCGCTGGTGGGTCAGGGGGTGCAGAATGTACGGGGGATTGTTACCGCGATCGCCAGCAACGGCTTCTACCTACAAGACCCGACTCCCGACAACAACGCTGCCACATCGGAAGGAATTTTCGTGTTCACCGGGAGTGCGGGTGCAGCGATCCTCGCGGCGCGCACAGTCGGTGAAGCGGTACTCGTCAGCGGCACGGTTTCCGAGTTTCGGCCTGGGGCAAATGCTACGTTCCCCAATGGCAATCCCAATAACCTGACCATTACCCAAATTGGCAATAACAGCGGTGTTCAAGCTTTGAGCGTGAGTGCCTGGACAACAGCACCGACCACAACGATCGCCCCCACCGTGTTAGGCAATGGCGGTCGGGAAATTCCCACCCAAGTCATTGACAACGACACCGCAGGCAATATCGAAACGGGCCCGACCACCTTTGATCCAGCCCAGGATGGCATCGACTTCTACGAAAGTCTGGAAGGGATGGTGGTGCAGGTAAATAACGCGATCGCCACTGCCCCCACCGCCAACTTCGGCACCTCTGAAGAAATCTGGGTCTTAGCAGACAACGGCACCAACGCCACCAGCCGCACCAGCCGAGGCGGGAGTCTGATTAATGCCACCGACTTCAACCCGGAGCGGATTCAAATTGATGACCTGCTCAACGGCTCTGTCACACTGCCCCAGGTAAATGTCGGCGCTCAATTGGGACCGATTACTGGGGTCGTGAGTTATGACTTCAACAACTATGAAGTGTTAGTGGGGAGTGCTCCCACCGTCACTCAGCCCTCAACGTTACAAAAAGAAGTCACCGCTCTGACGGGCAGCCCGACGCAACTGACGGTTGCCACCTTCAATGTGGAAAACCTGGACCCGGGGGATGGAGCCGCGAAGTTTACCGCGATCGCCCAGGCGATCGTCAACAACCTGCGATCGCCCGACATTCTTAGCCTGGAAGAAATTCAGGACAACAATGGGGCGACCAATGACAGTGTCGTGGATGCCAGCCAAACCTTCCAGACTTTGATTAACGCGATCGCGGCAGCGGGCGGGCCAACTTACGAATTCCGCCAAATCAATCCAGTCGATGACCAGGATGGCGGCGAACCCGGCGGCAACATCCGCGTTGGCTTCCTGTTTAATCCCAACCGCGTCAGCTTTGTGGAAACTTCTCTCCAACGCCTGACCGACCCCAACCCTGGCGAGGCTGACGCTTTCGCAGGCGATGATTTTGCCTCCAGCCGTAAACCGTTAGTGGGAACGTTCATCTTCAACGGGCAACCAGTGACCGTCATCGGCAACCATTTCAACTCGAAGG
>JAIXVO010000581.1 GCA_027482985.1 Cyanobacteriota bacterium | reverse complement strand
TTACGATTGGAATGTGGAGCCGGATTGGGTCGAGCGGACGGAGGGCTTGGTCAATGTTTTAGGTTATCTGCCCGCCGAAGTGGAACCGACCAATCAGTGGTGGCGCAGTCAAATCCATCCGGTTGATCAGGAACGATTGCCCCTCCAGCCAGCCGTCAAATCCGTAACGGACGATCGCTACACCCAGGAATACCGGATTCGCCACAAACACGGGCATTATGTGACGGTGCAGGATTCGGGACTGGTATTACGGGATGCGGCAGGCAAGATTTACCGCATTGTGGGGAATGTGATTGACATTAGCGATCGCAAACACTCAGAAACCGCCCTACAAGAAAGTGAGGAACGGCTCAGGCTGGCGTTGAAAGCGGCGGATCAGGGCTTGTATGATCTGAATTTGCAAACGGGTGACGCGATCGTCAGTCCAGAGTATGCCCGGATGTTGGGCTACGACCCGGAGACGTTTGTGGAAACCAATTTGAGCTGGCGCGATCGCTTGCATCCCGATGATGTGGACACGACTTACCAGGTCTATCAGGATTATGTGTCGGGATTGCGTCCCGATTACCAGGTGGAATTTCGGCAGCGGACGCAAGCAGGCGATTGGAAGTGGATTCTTTCCGTCGGCAAGATTGTGGAATGGGATGAAGCGGGTCACCCCCTGCGGATGTTAGGCACCCACACGGACATTACCGAGCGCAAACATAACGAAGAAGCGCTCCAGCGGAGTCAGGAGCGGTTGAATTTGGCGCTGGAAGCGGCGGGTATGGGCATCTGGAAGTGGCATATTCCCGCCAATGAAGTGTTGTGGTCAGCCAAATTGGAGGCCATGTTTGGCCTGTCGCCGGGCACCTTCAGTGGGCAATTCCAGACGTTTATCACCCGCGTTCACCCAGACGACCGGGATCAGGTAATGCAGACGGCAACCCAGGCGATCGCCACCGGGGAAGACTTCACGGTGGAATTTCGCGTCATGCAGCCCCAGGGCACGATTTGCTGGCTGGTTGCGAAAGGGAAGGTCTTTCTTGACAGCAGTGGGAGTCCGTTGCAAATGACGGGTGTGACGCTGGACATTACGGAACGGAAGCGAATTGAAGTGGAACGCGCTGACATTTTGCAGCGGGAGCAGGCCGCACGGCAGCAAGCGGAAGCCGCCAGCCGAATGAAAGATGAGTTTTTGGCGATCGTCTCCCACGAATTGCGATCGCCCCTGAATGCGATTCTGGGCTGGTCTCGCTTGTTGCGCACCCGCAAAATGAATCCGGAGAAAGTGGAACAAGCCCTGGCGACGATTGAACGCAATGCCCAGGCGCAAACCCAATTGATTGAGGATCTGCTGGACATTTCACGGATTATTCGGGGAGCCATTCGGATTTATCCCCGTCCGGTGAATTTGGTGACGGTGTTACAAGCAGCGATCGATACGGCTCGTCCTACGGCTGAGACGAAATCCATTCAACTCACGGCTCACCTGGATGAGTCTGTCGGCGTGGTTTCCGGCGATTCCGAACGGCTGCAACAAATTGTCTGGAATCTGCTTTCGAACGCGGTGAAGTTTACGCCTGCCAATGGTCAGGTCGAAGTGCGCCTGACGCGAGTACAGCCACTTGACACCGCAGAAACTACTCCCGCTTACGCCCGAATTCAAGTCATCGACACTGGCAAGGGCATCAGTGCCGAATTTCTGCCCCATGTGTTCGATCGCTTTACCCAGGCCGACTCCACCACCACCCGTAACGAAAGTGGATTGGGATTGGGCTTGGCGATCGTTCGCAATCTCGTAGAGTTACACGGCGGCAGAGTCAATGTGGATAGTCGTGGTGTGGGGCTGGGGAGCACCTTTACAGTGGAGTTGCCGCTCTTACCTGCGTCCTACTCAACCAACCTGCTGTCATCCAGCCAAGATGTTGCCGCTGTGAGTTCTGAGTCGCTGGACGGGATTCAGGTTTTAGTGGTGGACGACGAGGCTGATACCCGCGATTTCTTAGCGGCGGCTTTAGAACAATATGGCGCTCAAGTCACCACTGTGGGTTCAGCGGCGGCAGCAGTCGCAATCCTACCCCAATTGCGCCCCCATGTCTTGTTGTCTGACATCGGGATGCCGGAATCTGACGGTTATGACTTAATTCAACAAGTGCGATCGCTGCCTCCGGATGCGGGCGGCAAAACTCCTGCTGCGGCTCTAACTGCCTATGTGCGGGGTGACGATCGCGACCGAGCCCTCGCGGCTGGCTTTCAACTCCATGTGCCGAAACCGATCGACCCAGTACAATTACTCGCTGTCGTGAAACAACTGGCTCACCAATCGCTGTAGGCGATCGCTGAAACCAGTGGAATGACCTGAGATGGCGATCGGGGCGCATGCGGTCAGGGCGAATGTCCATTCGCCCCTCCTAACCTTTGATCGGCTTAATAGCTGTCGCCGCCGGTGGTGGCTTTCATGCCGAGGAATTGATTGGCTTGCATCAACCGTCGCGCAATCACCTGGCGTCGTCCCAGATTGATGTCAGATTGCGCCAATACTTCTTGTGCCCGTTGCCGATATAGCGCACTGGTTTCAACATCGACTTCATCAATCCGTTTCAGATTGGCGTATACCGTTCTCAAGGGGACAGTCATGCTTTCAGCTCCATCAAAATTGGTCAAAATCCTTAAACCACGCTTGGCATTTGAGCCATCCATACCATCCAGATTGCCAGCAACACCGCTAAAGCTTCGGTGATCAGCAACACGAGGTCATCGGAAATCATTGGGGTGTAACGCATGGGTTTACCCTCCTGGCAAGCTTCTTCCTTCATTGTCGGCGTGATTCCGGGAAGTGGCAGGGTTCGGCAATGAAGGTTCACATGGGAGGGGGAGGAAGGGGGAGGAAGGGGGAGGAAGGGAGGGAGAAGGGAGAAAAGATCGTAGCGACTTACCGCTGGTCCGTCTCCGGGGTTGATGTCGGCGCTAGGGTGAGGGGCCGTCTCCGGGGTTGAGGGTCGGCTTTAGGATGGGTGGCACGGCTCTAGCGTGGGTGGGGAGGGGCGGCGAATGGGGAGCGATCGCCTGCCATAAAAAAAAGGGGAGTCGCCGAAGCGTCTCCCCCTATCATCAGGGTGCATCTACTTATCACAGTATGCCATCGAAGGGGCGTGGGGTGTCACCCCCTATTGTGTGTTTTTCCCCTGGATTGTGTGTTTTTTCTGCAAAGAATTCGTTACAACCTACCGCCATAACCTAATGGTTTCAGGAATTGAGCTTTTGGGCGACGAGTTGATTTGTCAATTTGGGATCGCAGCGACCCCCGGTTTTTTTCATCATTTGCCCGACAAAGAAACCCAACAGCTTCGTCTTGCCGTTGCGGTACTGTTCTAATTCCTTGGGATTCTCGGCTAACACTTCGTCGATCATGGCTGATAGTGCCGCTTCGTCGGAAATTTGACCCAAGCCGTCCCGCGTCACGATCGCCTGCGGTGAGCCGCCCTGGGTCAACAGTTCGGGCAGGATGGTTTTGGCGGCGGCGTTGCTGATGGTGCGGTCTTCAATCAGCCCAATCAGTTCGGCGAGACTGGCGGGTTGCAAGGGCAGAGCGGCAATCGTCAGGCTGGCGTTGCTATTGAGATAGGCGCTGATGTCGCCCATGATCCAGTTGGCGGCTTGTTTGGCGGGGGCACCTGCGGCGATCGTGGCTTCAAAATATTCAGAGGTGGCACGATCGTTGGTGATCACCCGCGCATCGTAAGCGGACAAGCCCAAGTCAGTTTCGTACCGCTGGCGTTTTTGGGCGGGTAATTCGGGCAATTGCGATCGCCATGCTTCCATCTGATCAGGCGTGACTTCAATCGGCCCTAAGTCGGGTTCGGGGAAATAGCGGTAATCGCTGGAGCCTTCCTTGATTCGCATACTGATCGTTCGTTGGGAGCCTTCTTCCCACAATCGCGTTTCTTGGACTAGCCGTTCTCCGGCTTCCACGGCGGCAATTTGACGCTCAATTTCGTACTCGATCGCCCGTTGGATGGCGTTGAACGAGTTCATGTTCTTAATTTCGACCTTCACGCCAAATTCTGCTTGCCCCACGGGACGCACCGAAATATTGACATCACAGCGCAATGACCCTTCCTGCATGTTGCCGTCACTCACGCCCAGATAGCGCAAAATCCGGCGCAATTCTTGAGCATATTCGGCGGCTTCCTGCCCACTCCGCAAGTCTGGCTCCGAGACGATTTCCAGTAAGGGCACGCCCGCCCGGTTGTAATCCACCAGGGAATAGGTCGAGCCGGCGAGGCGATCGCTGCCGCCATGCACCAG
>JAIXVO010000632.1 GCA_027482985.1 Cyanobacteriota bacterium | reverse complement strand
ACTGGGCGTATCAATCAGCAGATTGCGAACTGTATCGAGATCTTTGCGGGCATCTGGAGTCAGCCAGACAAACAGTTCAAATATTTGCTGTCGATCCAGAATTTGAGAAACCGACTTACCGTTGAGTGCCGTTTCAATGACGTCTGAAATCGCACCGACGGTAAGACCATATCGCGAGGCGGCATCTCGATCGATCTTAATCTGTAGCTGCTTAATGGGCACTTGTGGTTCTAGCTGCAAATCGACAATGCCATTGACTCCACTCATGGCAGTTTGTACCTGCTGACCCAGCGATCGCAATTGGTCTAAATCAGGTCCAAAAATTTTAATCGCAATGCTAGAGCGGACTCCAGACAGCACTTCGTCAATCCGGTGAGAAATAAAGCCACCGACAGCCAGGGAAACACCCGGAAACTTGCCAGCAGCCTCCCGAATGGCTTCACCCGACTTCTCAATATCTTTGGCTGCCTCTTTGCTGAGTTCAACGTCTACCTCTGCAAAGTTTACGCCATTGGCTTCGATATCACCGCTGGCTCGTCCTGCCCGCATTGCCACCTGTTCAAAGCGAGAATCACCCTGAAGGTTTTCGGCAAGGGCCGCACCAATCCGGTTTGTGGTTTGGAGAGAAACACCAGGGAACAGGTTCATGGCAAGTACCAGCGATCGCTCCTGAAACTCGGGCAAAAATATCCGCCCTAAGCCACTCAGAACTATGATCGAAGCCGCAAATGCCGCGACTGCCGCCAAAACAACTATCTTGGGACGAACCAGCGCAAACCCCAAAGCTGGACGGTAAAGCTGTTCTGCCTTGCGGGCAACCCAGGTTTCTTCGGCGGGCAGGCGACGACCCACTAGCAGCAATGCGCATAGGGCAGGAGTCAACGTGACTGCAACAATTGTCGAGACAAAAATTGCCAGCAGGTAGGTAATTCCCATTGGGGTGAAAATGCGACCTTCTACCCCAGAGAGGGCAAAGACTGGAGCAAACACCACCGCAATAATCACAGTAGCAAGAAGTACACTCGTCCGAACTTCAATTGATGCACTAAGAACAACTTGAAGCGGAGGAATCGGGTTCCCTTCTAGTTGATTTTCTCTGAGGCGACGATAGATATTCTCCATATCTACGATCGCGTCATCTACCACGGAGCCGACCGCCACTACCAGACCACCCAACGTCATGGTGTTAATTCCCTGTCCAAACCAGTTGAGGATCAATAGTCCTCCCAAAAGAGAGATAGGGAGAGCACTTAAAGAGATAATCACCGTGCGCCAGTTCATCAAGAATAGAATGATGACGACCGAAACGATAATCACTCCCTCTAGTAGAGCAGATTCCACATTTTTGATTGATGCTTCAATGAATTCTGACTGCCGGAACGTTTCCGTCACTTTGACATCTTTAGGAAAGCTTGCCTTCAGTTCTTCGATCGCGTTCTCAACTGCTTCTGTAATTTTTACGGTATCGCCCAGCGGTTGCTTCCGCACCGTCATCACGACGGCGGGTTTGCCCCACAGTGAAGCATCCCCGCGCTTTAGCTCTGCTCCATATTTAATCTCAGCCACATCACTCAATCGGACGGGCACCCCATCGCGTTGAGCAATGACTGACTTCTGCAAATCTTCTAAGGATGTGACTCGTCCCACTCCCCGCGCCAAGACTTCCTGATCGGGTGTAATGATAAACCCGCCCGGAGCATTGACATTGGATTGTCCAGCCGCCTGTGTTACTTGCTCCAGGGTGACATCAAAGGCTTGCAGTCTTGCTGGATCAACTAATACTTGATACTGGCGATCGTCCCCCCCAAAAAAAACGACCTGACTGACTCCCGGAATTGACAACAGACGGTTTCTCACCTGCCAGTTGGCGATTCGTTTTAGCTCCATCATGTCAGTCGTTTCCGTTGTAAAGGCATAGCGGATAATATCGCCCAAAGGGGAACTCAGGGGAGTCAATTCCGGTGTTTTCACTCCGGCTGGAAGTTTGCCCTGGACTTGCTGTACCCGTTCTGTCACCAGTTGTCGGGCACGGTAGACATCGGTACTCCAGTCAAACACCACGTTCACCACGGATAGCCCAACGGCTGAGGATGAGCGTACCGAAGTCACACCCGGAGTGCCATTAATGGCGGTTTCGATGGGTAAGGTGACGAGCGATTCCACTTCTTCTGGCGCTAGACCAGGGGCTTCAGCTTGTATCTGTACCTGCGGTGGGGCAAAGCTGGGAATCACATCCAGTGGCATTTGCATCACAGTCAAGACACCCCAGAGGGTGATTAGCACCGAGGCGATGACGACAACCCAGCGTTGGGCGATCGACCATTTGAGTAAGGCGTTCATAGAGCGAGGGATGAGAGAGCAGGGTTAACAACGGACAACGGCAACTGAACTAAGTCAGGTTTCGGGTAATCCAGCGTCTTAAGGCTTCCTCTGTTTCGTCACCAAACAGGTGATGGGGACAGGTAATATCCCCTGGATGGCTGGGAGAAAAGCGATGTCCAGTGATGGCGTAGGCTGGAATCCGATACTCTGCCATCAGCCACCGGATCAGGGCGATGGTGGAACGCTCTTGTGGGGGTGAAAGGTGTTCTTGAACATCGGCAACATGTTCAATTCCAATCGAGTCAGCATTTTCGCCATAAGCGTGCCATGCTTTTTCGCTATCCCGTACCATCTGATAAATTTTACCGTCTCGCGCCACGACGTAATGGGTGCTCACCTGGCTTTCAGGATGGCGGAACCAGTTCAACACTGTTGTCAGAGAATTGGTTGCCGTGCAGTGCAGAATAATGCGACGAATGGGGGTGCCGTTGCGGCTGGAGAAATTAGGCGACGCTTCCCAAATTATGGGAGGACGACGACAGAGTTCAGAGGTGCCATGTCCCCGTTGAGTCGGATGTTCCAGCGTTTGAACGATGTTTCCATCCTTCAGCAACTGGATGTCATCCGCGTTAACATACCAGATGCTACAACCCGCGATCGCTTGATGCTCCAGGGTAAACCGTAGATGATCAACGACTGGCAGGTAGGAATGAATTAGAAATTCTGTTCCGGCTGGGACGGGCTGCTTTTCTCGGTCGGCTAATTCCTCTAGCGGTAATAGCTTTTGTTGCAATACCGTATCTCGCAGAATTTTGAGGGTGAAGGTTGTCATAACCGTTAATTAGAATCCTTCTTGTAGTCCGGATCAACAAAGTCTGGATCGCTCAGAATTACAGGTGTTTTACTGCGCCGACCCAGCCAGTATGTGCCTGCCGCGATCGCTCCTACCAACGGCAACATTAACCACCAGGGAAGCATCCCACTCTGAGTGGTCGCAGCAGTTTTCTCACCTCCACCCTCACTACCTTTTTCGCCGCCTTCCTTGGCTTTCCCGCCTTGAAGAGATTGGGCATAGAGCAGCGTTGTGCCTTGAGTAACCACGCGATCACCCGCCTTTACACCACTTTTAACTTCCACCAAATCGCCTGCTGTTCGTCCCAGGGTCACTTCAACCGGTTCATACACATTCCCTGCCTCCTGGTGAAACACAAGACTCTTGCCATTCGCATCTACAATGGCTGATTTCGGCACCGCCAATGCAGCGGCGTAGGTGCGATCCGTAACGACATCCATTTTGGCGAACATCCCAGGCTTTAAGGCTCCATCGGGATTTTCTAACTCTGCTTTAACAGGAAGAGAGCGGCTTTGTCCCTGAATAATGGAGCCAACGACGGTCACTCGCCCGTTAAAGATGCGGTTGGGTAAGCTTTTCACCGTAACCCGCACAGGCTGACCAGCCCGAATTTGATCCAGATCTTTTTCAAAGACGTTGGCAACGGCTAACACTCTACTTTCGTTCACGATCGTCATCAGGGGTGTGCCGGGTCCTGCCGCCGATTCGCCCTGAGTCGCTGCTCGGTCGGCAACGGTTCCAGAAATCGGTGCCCGAATGGTAACAGTTCCATCTGGGTTGGAACTAGAGCCAAGTTGAGCTAACCGAGTGCGATAGGTTGCGTCACTTAGCCCTACCCGCGACTGGGCAACCTGCACATCCGATTGGGCACTTTTCAACTCTGCTAGAGAGTTAGAAAGCTCCAGGCGACCCTCAGCTTTTGCCAGAACTGCTTTAGCTTCAGACAGTTTTGTTTCCGAATCGAGCAACTGTCGTCGGGGGATGGCTCCCCGTTCGAGCAACACTTTGTCTTTGTCGTACCGTTCCTGGGCAAAGCTCAAGCTGGTTTTAGCTTGCTGAATATCGGCAGCTGCAATTTTGTTTTGCTGCTCATAGTTTTGCTGCGATCGTCTTAACCCTGCCTGAGCCTTTCGCACATCGGCTTCGGCTTCGGCTCGTTTCGTGCTTGCCTCAACCCCCAATCCCGCCAGTTCGGGGCTGTATAGAACAGCAACAGCTTGCCCTGCGCTCACACTATCCCCTGGCTTGACCATCAGCTGGCTAATCGTCCCTGTGACGGGAGTGGTGACAGCAACTTTGCGATCGGGCGTTGCTTCAATTTGCCCAGTGGTGGGAATTCCAAATGCTAGTTGCTTCAGGACGACTGTTTCAGCTTTAATGCCAACCTGTTGGGCAGCACTGGCATCTAGCTCGACTGGCTTTGGTCCACTACCACTATTGCTAAATTCTGAGGCACCATGTCCACCCTCCGCCAGAACAAGGGTAGGATTGGTCAACAGCAACAGGCTGAGAGCCATGCTCGAAAAAAGACCCTGACGCATTGGGTGAGATCGCTTTGCCTTGTGGAGTGCAGGTTCTTCCTTAGCTGTAAGGAAGTTAGAAGGGTGAGACATAATGCTGATTGCGTGTTTGGGAGACAAAAAGACCATACTAAGTACTCAGTCTTTCATATGGAAATGAAAGTACAGTGAAAGTCTTTGCTCCAGACCTCAGATTGAAGATGAAACCTGAAGTTGCTTTCTAGATTGCCATCGACGCAACCATAATTCAGCCTATAATCCCCCGACGAACAAGGCAGTGCAGTAGAGCAAACTAATCAAGCGCGTGAAAAAGGACGGCTCAATTCCTTCTGTATCAATTTGATGAGCCACTTGAAACGGTTGAAACGATCGCAATCCCTGCCAACACATCCCCAACTGACACGGCTGCATCAGCGACTAGATGCAGAAATGCACCTTTGATATTAAATAACGCCTCCATCTTTAAGCAACTGCACGTCATCTGAATTGACATACCAGATGCAACAACCCGCGATCGCCTGACGCTCTAGAGTAAACCGTAAATGATCAACGACTTGCAGGTAGGAATGAATTGGGAATTCCATTCCTATCTTGACGGGATGCTTTTCCTGGTTGGCTAATGCCTCAAGCGGTAATAGCTTTTGTTGCAATACCGTATCTCGCAGGATTTTGAGGATGAAGGTTGTCATAACCGTGAATTAGAGAGTTATTGTTTGAAGCTAAACCGACCGTTGACCTTTTTACCATCGATGTCTGACAGGATTGCGACCTTGTATTCACCCGCTACTGGATTGGGAATGGTTGCGGTGTAGACTCCTTCAGCCGCATTAAACTTCATGTCTAAGGACTTTTCAGAACCATCGGGAAGCTGCACTTGGGCGGTAACTTTTGCCGAGGGAATAGTTTCGTGGGAGTCACCTTTTTGCAAAAGGAAATCTAGATCCACGCCGCCATCTGCTTTGTGACCCGCAAATTCCATGTGGTAGTCACCGGCTTCAATCACTTGTCCGCCCGCAGTGTGAGGATTCCCGCCGCCCTCTTTGTGGTCGTGCCCATCTCCTTCCTTTTTATTTCCATCTGCGTCCTTGTGTTCGTGTCCGTCACCTTCTTTGTGCGTTTCTGCGGTGGGTGCTGGGGTGGTAGTATTTGCGGCAGTCTCGGCTGGTTTATCGGCAGTATTGGCAGAAGGTGTCGCGGAGTTACTGCCACCGCAAGCGCCCAAAAATAGTAATCCTAAACCCACGATCGCCCCACCTAAAAATTTAATTGATGACATCAATTTCACTCCTTTTTGGATAAACAGAATCATTGTGGTTAGAACTGCGAAACACTGTGTGAACTCACTAAATTAGCCTTAACCTCAGAAGTTGCTGATTTAGAAACCATGAATCGCCCAAACTGGGAGTACAAGGCAGGTAACACCAGCAGGGTCAATCCGGTAGAGGTCAGCAGTCCACCGAGCACAACGACTGCTAAGGGCTGCAAAATCTCCTTTCCAGCCCCACTGCCAATTGCCAAGGGCACCATGCCTAGCGCTGAGGTAAATGCTGTCATCAAAATTGCTACCAGTCGTTCCATCGAACCATCAACCAGCACCTGTTTGAGTGGTTGCCCTTCTGCGAGACGAATATTGTAGTTATCGACGAGCAATAGTCCGTTCCGGGTGGCCACGCCAAATAATGTGATGAACCCAACCAGGGATGCAACCGAAAGAATGCCCCCAGTCAATGCGACTGAAATAATCCCACCCACTAGAGCAAGCGGCAAATTGATCAGAATCATTAGCGTGGATGGGATGGATTTCACGGCAAAATACATGAGAATAGTGATGATCACTAAGGCGATCGCACCGGCAATCAGCAAGGTTTGACTGGCTTGTTCTTCTGCCTCAAACTGCCCGCCAAATTGAATGTAGTAGCCTTGAGGCGTCTGTACTTGCTGCTTAATCCGGGCACGGATATCAGCAATCACAGAGCCTAAATCTCGTCCCTTGGCGTTGGCAGAGACCACAATTAAGCGTGAGACATTTTCCCGATTAATGGTATTGGGGCCGGTGCCGTAGTTAATTTGGGCAACCTGTGCCAGTGGAATTTTTTTGCCATCCGGTGTATCGACCAGCAAATTACGAATCGTTTCCAGGTTGCGGCGATCGTTGGGTGTGAGCCAAACCACCAGGTCAAATACCTGTTGTTGTTCCAAGACCTGGGAAACCACCCGCCCATTCAGAGCCGTTTCAATGGTTTCGGCTAAGTCTCCGACGCGCAACCCATACCGAGCCGCTGCGGTGCGATCGAACTGAATCTGAAGTTGGCGGACAGGCACCTGGGGTTCAACTTGCAAATCCGCAATACCGGGAATATCTTGAATTGCCGCTTGCACCTGTT
>JAIXVO010000279.1 GCA_027482985.1 Cyanobacteriota bacterium | reverse complement strand
CCCCGCCCCCCCGCCCCCCTCCAGCGCCCCGCCATCACCACCATCGCCGGAATGCGCGATCGCAAAGGCATCGCCGAACTGTTGCAAGCCTTTGATCACGTCGCCGCTCAATTGCCCACCGTTCATCTCTACCTCGTCGGCAATGGTCCCGACCTGCCGCAATACCAACAGCAGGCACAGGCTTCCCCCCACCGCGATCGCATTCACTTTGAAGGCTTCCAACCGCAACCCGACCGCTATCTCCAGGCCACCGATATTTTCGTGCTGGCCTCCAAACGCGAACCCTTTGGGCTAGTACTGGCAGAAGCCCGCGCCGCCGGATGTGCGATCGTCGCCAGCGACATCGATGGTATTCCCGAAGTCTTAGACCAGGGTGCCGCCGGAATTCTCGTGCCTCCCGCCGATGTCGCCGCGATCGCCCACACCCTCCACAGCCTCCTCACCCAACCCGACCAACTCCGCCACTGGCAAACTCGCGCCCGTCAAAACCTTGACTGGCTCGCCGTCACCCGCGTCACGCAGGAAACCCTAGCCGTCTATCGAGAATTACTCGCCCCGCAACCCGCCTCATCGCCGCTGCCCCCACAACGCCCGCGTGATCGGAATCGCCACCTGCTCACTCAAGCGAAACCAGAGACAAATCGTAGCGCCTAAACTAGCAAAAAACAAAGTCACCGTCAGCCACAGCGAACCATCAAACGGCAACACCATCATCTGATCCGGCGTAAATAGCAGCGTCAGCAACTCCCGGTTCAACAACCGCGATCGCGCCACCGTCGCCATCGTTACCGCCGTCCCCAAACTCGTCACCACCAGTTGCGTCAACCAATCCCGCTGTCGGCATAGCGTCACCGTCACGCCCACCGCCGCCACTGTGGCCATGCGGGCTAGCGCGATCGCGGGTAACGTCGCCGGACTGCTCTGCCACACCCACCAACCCGCCCCATAACCGCCAGCCCCCAAAACCGTCGCCAGCCAGAACCAGGAGAGGCGATCATTCGCCAAATTCAACAGTGCCCCTGCCGTCACCATTCCCACCAGGCCAAACAGCGCCAGCGTTGGACTAATTGCCACAGGTAAGGTTTGAGACAGCGACATCAACCCTTGTTGCAGCCCGGTTGCCAGCGGCGAACAAAAGAGGAGCCAAAACCCGATCGCCGCCATCAGCCCACTCACGATCGCCAAATTCAGCATGGTCTGCAACAACAGCACAACCTGATCCGCGATCGCCGGAAATTCCAGCGACGGACTACTCACAGCTTGCATGACCAACTGCGGGGGCGTTGCCGCCGTCCGCCGCCGCCGCTGGGGTTGGGGGGATGGCGATCGCCGCCAGGTAAACCACTTCGGCTTTTCCTTCGGGGTCATTAATAGCACCAGCGCCGCCTTCGCTTCCGCCGCCGTTTTGTAGCGCTCCCCTGGACGGGGATCAGTCAACTGCTCCAGCAGTTCTGCCAACCGCGCATTCACCTGGGCCCGATGCTGCCAGCGTAGCGTCCCCTTCCGCTCATCCTCCAAATCCAGCGGATGTAGCCCCGTCAATAAATGAATGCCAATCCGCCCGATCGCAAACAAATCATCTGCCACCGTCGGTGCCATCCCAGCCATTGAGTGCATCGGTTTATAACCATTGGCAGGCACCTGCGATCGCCCCTCCCCCGCCGCCCAACTGCCTCCCCCTAAAGCCTTCGGATTGCCAAACCCAATCACCACTACCTGATCCTGATCATCTTTTAACAAGACATTTTCTGGCGTGAGATTCCCATGCACCAACTGCCGCCCATGCAAAAATTGCACCGCCTCCAACAGTTGCTTGAGCCACGTCATCACCCAGGCTTCTGGGCACCCACTGGGACACTCGGCAATCACCTCCAGCAGCGATCGCCCCCGCACCCACTCCATCACAAAGCACGACAGCGTATGCACCGAGCCGCGCAACGGTACCTCAAAATCACTCTTCACCGTGACCCTCGGCAACCCCACACACCGCATACTACTCAACACTTTCGGCGTGCGGTGAAAAAACTCACGCGCTGCCGGCGTGGCATCTAGTAACACCTTCATCACGACTTCCGCCTTCGCTCGCTGGTCATACACTCGATAAGTCGCGGTATGGCGATTGCTCGCCAATTGTTGCAGCGGAATATAGCGATCGTTCAGATGTAGCGGTGTCTTACAAGTCGGGCAAATCTCATCCGACAGACTGCGCACCAGGGGTCGATGACAATCTGGGTTAATACAATGGGCCACCGCCTCTAAGCCAGCCTCTAACATGAATCGCCTTCACCCTATGAAAGAATCGGTCGCACGCCGAACGAAGTCTGCAAACTGCTTCTATAGCCGTCGCCCTGTGTAACGGGGCAGCAGCGAGTCAGAACACCTACCCAGCATTGGCTCTTGCCGACCCGACTTGTCCTAAGTGTTCTGACCAAAGCTATAGTTCTTATTTCAAGGAAACTCAGCCGAATCAGGATGACAACAGGAGTGGTAGAAAATATCGCGCGGTCAGAACACTTAGGCTATTTCTCGGCAAAAATATACCCCTGCGTAGGGGTATATTTTTGCCATAGGCCTTAGTTTTAACTTTTGGGATCAACGATCGCGCCCATAAACAGAATTGATCCAGTCTGGTTATCGCGGATGGCGCAGAAGAAGGGGCGATCGACCTTCATTTGGAAGGGGGCAGCGGTGGGCATGGCAGCCGTGGCGCGAATCCCAATCGAGGTGACAGCGGCGGCTTCCGTACCTTCTTCATTCACCTCCACGAAAGTTTTGTGCTTAACTTCGCTGATTTCAGTGGGAATCTGGCTAATGCCGGAGAAATTTGCCTGCCCGCCAAAGGCGTTCCCCATGCCCAGTTGAGAGAGGATGGGAACGAGTTCGACATCGTATTCCAGCTTGAACCGGGGGATTTGAATCGAGCCTTGCTGAGTGCGGAATTGGGTCATCCATTGTTCCCAGTTGTCGGCAGTCAGGTTGCGTTGTAGTTCCGCCAAGCTGGAGTTTTGCTTCGGCAGCAAGATGACCATACTCATGCGACGGCGATCGCCATAGGGCAACATCACCCCTTGCAACTGGGGATTGTCAAAGTAACGATATTCGCCCTGTTGCGCCATCAGCGGGTGATTTTTGGGCGTGCCATTCGCCCGATAAAAGGGTTCGGTTTTCGTATTTTGTTTGTCGAATTGCCGACTCCAATCGCCTTTGAAGTAAATGGCGTTGATCAGCACCATGACATCATCGCGGGTGAGTTGGTTGATGATTTGATTGATCTTGCCGCGCGTGTTTTGACTGACCCAATTGTTGATCGTCGCCACCGTCCGAGGATCGCCAAAATCCAGTTCGCTCAGTTTGGCCTGATAAAACTGCTGGTTGCGCTGGATAAAGTCGGCTTTGAAGGGAACACCCTGGCGCGCCCAAACGGAATTGGCGATCGCCAGTTGCACTTTCGGATCGGGATTTTCCAGGAGCGCTTTCAAATCGGCGTTGGCCTGATTCAAGCTAGCTAAACTCATGCCCTGAATTTCTAGCGTCCGTGCCATTGCCGCCTGGGTTTCGCCATTTGCCCCGTTGTAGACCATTGCCAGCGCGATCGCCACACTCGACGGTGACACAAACACATTCCGATTACTCTGCTGATTGGTGACCGCTGCAAACAGCTTAAAGCCAAAGCGCGTGTTGGCACTGACTAATTGCGGATTCACAGAGGTGGGACGCTGGGTCATTTGGATCGGAGCCTCACGGCGCGGTTGGGTTTGGGCAGGTCGAGGTTGAGCTTTCGGGGTGGCCGCATTGGCATCCGGTGGCATCATCTGCGCCAGCCGCATCCAGCCCCCTAACCCCAACACCAATAGGCTACTTGCTGCCAGTGTGCCCAACTTCAACCAGCCCTTACGTTCCATCATGGCGCTCCCCCCCTGTGAGTCAGTTCAATAACAATGCTCTACACCCTCAGCTTGCCATGCTCAGGAAGCGGGGCGGCGATCGTTACCGGAATCGCAACCGACTGGCGGTCAGGAAATCAGGTTGCGCCTTGCTGCTTACTGCGGTCGAATGGTGACCACGCCATAAGCGGTGGGCGACAGATAGGTTTGGGCAGCGGTGCGAATGGCTTCTACGGTGAGGGCATGGATCGCCTCTGGATAGTAGATGGCGGGGTTGAGGTCGCCCAGGAGGGAATGGTAGTAGCCGTACAGTCCGGCGCGATCGCTGGGGGTTTCATTCCCAAAAACGAAATGGCTGGTGGTACGAGTGCGGACTTTGGCGAGTTCGAGTTCGGTGATCAAGTCAGTTTGCAGCCGGCGGATGTGATCCGCGATCGCCTGTTCCACGATGGGCAAATTTTCTTCGGGCAGTTGGGCGGAGATATAGAAGGCACCCTGCTGCTGATAGGTCATGTTGCTGGCGGAAATGCTGGACACCAGCCCCCGTTCTTCTCGCAACTCTCGCACCAAGCGGGAAGTGCGCCCCCGTCCCAACACCGAGGACAGGACATCGAGGGCGTAGGTTTGCGCCAAATCGTTTAAGCCGGGAACACGCCAGGTCATAACTAACCGCGCCTGCTTCAAGGTGTCATCCACCACATCCCGCCGCACAATGTCAGTAAAGGCAGGTTCCGGGATGAAGCTAGGCAAGGAACCGGGAGTCGCTGCATCAGTGGATGGTGGCCGACTGGTAGCGGACTGCTGAAAACTTTGTTCCACAATCTGAATCAGTTCTTCGACAGGCAGATTGCCCACCACGGCGGCTGTCATTGCCTGCGGTTGATACCAGTGGGCGTGAAAGTCCCGCATTTGTTGGGGGGTGAGGTGTTCGATCACGCTGGCGGGACCAAGCACCTGGCGGCGGTAGGGCAGGTGCTCGAAGGTGATTTCGGTGGAGTGCTGATAGGTGCGGCGGCGGGGGTTATCGTAGGAGCGGCGAATTTCTTCTAAGACAACGTGCCGTTCCCGCTCAAACCCTGCATCGGGGATAGACGGATTCAGCACCACTTCCACTTGTAACGGAGCCAGTTCCGCGAAGTCTTTCGGGGCTGTGGTGATGTAGTAGTGGGTGTAATCCTGGCTGGTGGCAGCGTTGGTGACGGCTCCCCGTTGTTCAATCCGTTGTTCAAATTCACCACTTTGCAAGGTGGGGGTGCCTTTGAACACCATATGTTCCAGGAAGTGCGCCATGCCATTGATGTCATCGGTTTCGATCGCAGACCCCACATTCAACCAGATATTGAGGTTCACGGCGGCGATCGGCATTTGCTCGGCGATAATCGTCAATCCGTTGCTGAGGCGATGCACGGTGGGCGCATTCAACCGAGGAGAAGCAGACTTGAACAGGGTAGCCGTCATGGAGTGTCAATGGGAATGAGGTTGTTTGACTATCTTAATTGAATTGTTGGGGGGGATGCGGGAGGGAAAGGGAGGGAAAAGAAGAGGATTGGGTAGAGACGGTGCCGCTGGCACGTCTCGGTTTGGGGATCGGATTAGGCCAACCTCCACCTTCTGGAGCCGCGTCTATTGACCACAGCAGCGATCGATGCCCAAACTATCGAGGAGGAGATCGCTGACGGCATTGGCGATCGCGAATTGGCCGTAGAAACTATTAGAAAAATCGAAGGCTTCCATTTCGGTGACGATCGCCATGACGAGGGAAATCAGGTCGTTTTCGTCTTCCATGCGTTGACGCACAAAAATTTGGGCGGCGCGGTGGGCAATTTGGGTGTTGACCTGTTCGGGCGGAAATTCTTGATTTAACCAGTTCAACAATGCCTGTTCCAACCAAATCCCTTCCTGTTGGGGATTTTGGGCAGGTGGTAAGACGATATTGGGAATTGGCTCTACCATTACTGGATCTTTCCAAAGTGCAGTCTTCTTGCTAGTCTGCCATGCAGGGTCAGCGGTTTGAGCAAAAACCTGGACTTCGTTAGCATCGGTAACAACTTTGGGCATGTTGAGGGGCGATCGCAGTGGTTAGGCAACGGTTAGATGTGCAATCCATTGTCGAAGGTTACGCGCAGGGCTATTTCCTGATGGCGGATGAGACGGGGCAGGAGTTGGGTTGGTATTCCAGCAAGCAACGCACGTTAATTCCGCTGGACGATCGCTTTCGCTATCCCAAGTCGCTGCGGCGGGTGTTGAACCAGAATCGGTTTGAGGTGACGGTGAATCGCGCCTTTGCGGAAGTGGTGGCGGGCTGTGCCGATCGCGAAACCACCTGGATCTCGGCAGAATTGCAAGAGATTTACAGCGCGTTGCATGCTGCGGGTTGGGCGCACAGCTTTGAAACCTGGCAGGATGATCAACTGGCCGGGGGGATTTTGGGGTTGGTGATCGGTGGGGCGTTTATTGGCGAGTCGATGTTTTTTCGGATTCCTGATGGCTCGAAAGTGGCCATGGTCAAGTTGGTGGAACGGTTGCGCGATCGCCAATTCGTGTTATTCGATGCCCAAATGATGAATCCCCACCTGGAACGCTTCGGCGCTTACATTATTCGCAACGAACATTATCAAGACTTGCTGCGAGTCGCCTTACAACGGCGCTGCTCACTGTAGAGAGGGTAGAAGGTAGAGGGCAAGGACACGTTTGCGCTTAGCGCTCCTCATGCTCGACGCGAAAGACGTTGGCATAGAGGTTGGCGGTAATTTGTTGTCCCTGTTGGGTCAGGGTGAGGTAGCCGAGCGCATCCTGGATGTAGGGGTAGGCGCTTTTCCAGTAGAACTGGGGATAGTTTTGCCGCAGATCGCCGGGCGTTTGGTAGCCCAGGATTTTATTGACCCCCGTTTCGGCAAATTCATAAAACAGTGCAGTAATTTTTTTGAGATAACGGGGGTCGCTCAATTGCCCAATCAGGTCAGAGGCGCGGACAAGACCAGGATAGTTGCGCGTGTCTTGATGGTCTTCGATGGAGGGCACTGGGAAGCGGGTGAGTTCAATGTTGAGTTTAATGGTTTGGGTGTCGAGCAGTTTGTGACCGCCAAAGCGTTCGTCAATGAAGAGTTTGCCGCGATCGACGTGATAGGCGGTGAGGGCGGCATCCGTTGCGCCAGAAGGCAGTTCAATCAGCGTGTGATTCAACCCTGTGGCGCAGAGATTGCCCTGATCTTGCCGACAGACCCCCCGCACGTAGCCAATGTCATGACAAATGAGGGAAATCATGAAGTGCAACCAGTCTTCTGGAGAGACACCCCCTTCCCGAATGTGGCGACCTCGCAACACTTCCTGCCCAACGAGCGTGACTAAAATCGTGTGTTCGACATCATGGTAAAGCGCATCGCTATTGGCGATATTTTCCAGCGCCATGCCGCCGGCCCAGGCGATGATATCGGCGTAATCACATTTGAGGTTGCCGTAAGTTTTGCGATAACCCGCCTTCAGTTGCTGCACAAAGGCGTTAATCAAAAGCTCGGTGGCATTGAACATAGAAGTTAGTGAATCCACGATCGCAGTATTTCTCTATTGTAGAGACTGCCAACCCGCTTGCCACAGCGCCCGATCTTTCAGCTGCTTGGCATTCACCCAAAAGCGCACTGCTGGATCACAAGCCGCAACGACTTCAGCAAACACCCATTGCCCCTGATTCTGACGGTTTACAACCTGAAAATGCCGCCAGCCATCGACCTGCTTCTGGGCCGTCCACTTGGAGCCCACCAGATGGGGATACTTTTGTTTCCGCTGCATACCGTGGTGCGATCGCCCCCTGAATTATCGATTGTTCCAGATTACCGCGTCATCTGGCTACATTGCCAGGTCTAAACTTTCATTGGATTCCAGTAAACACCCATCAATCAGCCAGGTGCCAGCCGATTGCCGATGCATTAAATAAATCGCTTTGACTAAGTCACCATTCGGTGCTAGCAACAGGACTTCCTGAATCGGCGCATGGTCATCCGCCAGCGTCTCGAACAACACCGCGCGAGGCCGATAAACTGCTGGATAGGCCAATTTCACCATGTCCAGAAAATGCTTAGCCTGCACAAATTTTGCCTGAACATCCTCACTGGCAAAAGCAAATGCTGCGGTAGCGTCATCTTGCTGAAAGGCAAGCAGCTGTTGCTCAATTACCGATCGAATCATTTGACGATCCATTGCGGTCAGATTCATAAGCTCACTCGGTTCACGAAATATATTGAAGCTTTCCGCCATATCGACCTCGTCTTCATCGATATTTTACACAGATTGCGCAAAACTACTGATCAGATGAAACACAAAATTAATTTTGTCTTCTTATTCAAAGAGCCAGAGTCAATTAGAGCGGTGCAAACTGGCAAAGATCGGCTTAAATAGCATCACATCACCCTTGGGTTTCCTTCACGGAGGTCTTTTTATGAACGCTCGATCGCTCCTGTTTGCGGCAATGTTCGCTGTGCTCGCGACACCGTTGCCCAGTTCTTCCTAAAATATTGATCACACTCTCCAATTGCTCTCCACTCGCCAATGTCCCAAATGCGAGTTAACACGGGCAGGTTTAGTGTTTGTGGATCTGGCTGGAGCCAACCTCATGCAGGCGAATTTGGTGCAGGCTAACCTCAGTCGGGCGAATTTGCAGGGAGCCGATCTGCGCGGCGCGAATTTGGTGGGGGTTTCCTTTAATGGGGCGAATTTGGTGGGAGCCCGCTTGGATGGGGCGAATTTGACGGGGGCAGATCTGCGGGGTGCCTATTTGCAGGGAGCCAGTCTGCAAGGAGCGATCGTGGATGGGGCTTATCTCCAGGGGGCGATTGGGTTACCCACCACGGTCGGGAAGCTGGAAGACTTTTTCCGCTGGGGGATTGAGGATGAACGTCAGAAAAATTATGTGTCTGCGGCGACCAACTTTACCCGCGTGATTGAGCGCAAACCCGATTTTGCTCCGGCGTTTATTGGGCGGTCGGCGGCACGCTTACAAGGGGGAGATACGCGCGGCGCGATCGCGGATGCTCGGCAGGCAGAAAAGCTATTTGCGGCCCAGGGCGATACCCAAAATGCTGAAGTTGCGAACAAGCTGGCTCAGGTCATGGAAAACCCCACGGACGGGCAACGTAAGAAGGGTGGGTTTGGCAACTT
>JAIXVO010000064.1 GCA_027482985.1 Cyanobacteriota bacterium | reverse complement strand
GCGTGGGGGGGGGACTGGGGGTGGGAGCGGCTTGAGCCAAGAGCGATCGCCCGTGGGTGAAGAGGAATAACACAGCAGCCCCAACCATAAGCTGACTCCCAGCAAAGCGTGTAAATAAGCAAGTCTATCTTACAAGGAATTGCTGTGTCCGGGTCAAATGTACTCCTGGTGGGCGTTTGGTGGATGCGGTGGGGCGATTGCTGGCGCTTGGCGGTCACGCCCCAGAATCACCCCCCACGGTCTATATGATTTGCCCTGGAGGGCGATGGCTTGACCTGCGGCGAGGGGTGGTTTAGTCTGGTAGCGAGTCTGTTGGGGGGCAATGCGCCCAGCCTGTACCTGGACAATCAAATATTTTGTTGATGGGTGTCGCGATTCGACGCAGCAAGGGGTTGAAGCATCAGATGTGCTTAATTCTCAGTGCATCAGATTTTTTGCTCTTGCGATTTATCCGTGTGTTGATCAGGGTGACATCCAAGCATTGGCTGACCCCTTGAACCATAGAGAACCTCCGAAGGTGATAGGAGCAACCGATCCTCGAAACCCGCATAACTTCGTCAACTCCCGCGTATCCCGCAACAGGCAAGCGTTTCAGCCACTTTTTCAACTTCCTTCTTGAGACTGCTATACTATTTTTTGGCATCAAAAATGACCCCCTCGAAAACAGGTGTCTGAAAGCCCTACTCCGTAAGCGTTTCAAAGTGCCAGGGTTCATTACTTCATCACCCCGCAAGGGGACGGAAACTCTATTGGCCGCTGTTTAAGCGGCATTTTTTTTTGCTCGTTCATTACTTCATCACCCCGCAAGGGGACGGAAACCTGAATAGGCTTATGTTTTGGCCGCTCTTTTAGGGGGGTTCATTACTTCATCACCCCGCAAGGGGACGGAAACTGTACCCCTGTGCTTGGCTTCCAGTTCAATTCCACAGACGGTTCATTACTTCATCACCCCGCAAGGGGACGGAAACGCGTGTCGGCGGTTAAAATCTTCCGCTTCCGCACGGTTCATTACTTCATCACCCCGCAAGGGGACGGAAACGTTGAGCAGTGAGCGAATCCCTCAAGCTATTTGCATCGTTCATTACTTCATCACCCCGCAAGGGGACGGAAACTTTTGCCACAACGTGAACACTCGATTAATCGGACGGTTCATTGCTTCATCACCCCGCAAGGGGACGGAAACTATAGCAAGCGGTCAGCAGTTTGTAGAACCTCAGGGTTCATTAATTCATCACCCCACAAGGGGATGGAAATTCTCTTGTATATCGGTTGCGCCCTGTCTCAATGCCGAGATTCTGGTGTTGTTTGTGGTGTAATCGGGTGCTTACAAAGGGCATCTGTGGAGCGTCGAGCAAGGTAGCCTCAATCTGGAATTTGCCCAACTTAAGTGGTTCAATGAGGTGGCATTTCAAGAAATCACGCGATCGCTCTATCAGCAGGTGCAAAAACGAGTCAAGGCGACGGAGGATGATGTTCGGTTCTATTGGATTCCGGCGGATGCGGTGGGGCGATCGCTGACGATTGGCAGTCAAACCCCAGAACCACCCCCTACGGCTTATATTATTTAAGCCGGAGGGCGATGGCTTGACCTGTGGCGAGGGGTGGTTTAGCCTAGTAGCGAGTCAGTTGGGTGTCGACACACCTAGCCTGTACCTGGAAAATTAAATATTTCGTTGATGTGTGTCGATGTTCGACGCAGCCAAGGTTTGAAAGAATGAGATGGGCTTAATTCTGAGTGCTTCAGCTTTTCTTTCCTTGCGCTTTATCCGTGCGTCGAACTGTATGCTACAACTTAAGTGGAGAAAGGCTTCCCACAGGATGTCTTTCAAACCCACTTCCCCGCGAGGGGACGGAAACGATCTGAGAATCCAAGCCCTTTGTAGACCTCTGTGACAACTTTCAAACCCACTTCCCCGCGAGGGGACGGAAACATTTGCTGCCGTTCCATACTGGTTAACTCCTTTTTCGCCTGCAACTTTCAAACCCACTTCCCCGCGAGGGGACGGAAACTTTCGGCAAAAGCGATCGCGCGTCCCCCTACCTTTCAAACCCACTTCCCCGCGAGGGGACGGAAACTGGACGTGTCCAGCCTTCCATGGGTGCCATTCCGTCTTTCAAACCCACTTCCCCGAGAGGGGACGGAAACACTCTGTGTGCATTATCCTGATGCGCGATCGCGTCCGTTCTTTCAAACCCACTTCCCCGCGAGGGGACGGAAACCTGAATCTGATTGTGCAGCGGCAAAAAGCAGTCAACCAACTTTCAAACCCACTTCCCCGCGAGGGGACGGAAACGGGAGTAGTAACAGGTTGCCGCTGTTGTTGGGGGGCAGTAGCTTTCAAACCCACTTCCCCGCGAGGGGACGGAAACCCGTTCCTTGCAGGCGGCGATCTGCGGTGTATTTGGTGCCGCTGCTTTCAAACCCACTTCCCCGCGAGGGGACGGAAACATGGCAACGGATAATGAAACCAATAAACGGATAGGCGATTTGTTTGCAACGAGATTTGAGATAAATAGAAATAACTCATCCGTTCCTATCCATTGCCCGCCATAGCCATTCCATCCATTCCCATCCGTTGCTCACTTCATCCGTCGCTATTATTGCTCACCCTACCCAGTTTCATCCGTTGCTCACCGTTCCATCCGTTGCCCACCGTTGCTCACCGTTGCCCACCATCATCTTCTCCATTTGGGGATGGAAAGAGTAAAGTGTTGGAGATATGGCCACCATCACTCCTCTTGCTATGGCTAGAACCACGCGTCAATCCAAAGTTGCATCCCCAAAACTCACCTGGAATCAGTCCACTGAATTGGTGGGTTTAACGCTCAAACTACAACCCCAGACAGACTTTACCGTTGCGCCGCAATATCCCACCGAGTTGCATTCCTGGTTTCTCGATCAGGTGCGACGGTTGAATGCTGAGCTTTCAGCCGCTCTCCATGATGGCCAATCCGAAAAGCCTTTCACCCTGTCTCAATTGAGTGGCGAAATGCCCGCTCAGGGGCGACAGTTCCTCCTATCTACCCAGCAAACCTATGGGTGGACGCTCGCGCTCCTTTCTCAACCCGTGGTCAAGTGGGCAAAGAAGTGGTTGCAAACGGCTCCAACCGAACTGCGACTCCGGAGTGGTGCCTTCAATATTGTTGAATGGCAACTTGACCCACCCGCCACCACCTACCCGCAACTGTTAGAACTCGCTACCGATAACCCCTTGCTGACGCTGAGCTTCATCACGCCCACCAGCTTTCGGCGCAAAGGGAACCACCTGCCCTTACCCGTCCCCTTCAACCTGTTCCATAGTTACCTGCGCCGATGGAATGACTTTTCGGGCATCCCCGTCGCCGATG
>JAIXVO010000723.1 GCA_027482985.1 Cyanobacteriota bacterium | reverse complement strand
GGCTTTCAGCCAATTCCGGTTCCCTCTCCCATTGGGAGAGGGCTAGGGTGAGGGCTAATTCATGCAGGTTTCAGAAAAGTCGCACATCGCGTTATTTAACCTGCGTGACGCGCCAACTCAGTTTGAGGTTGATCCAGAAATTCCAGAAGGTGACGATCGCGATCGCCAGCAAATTAGCAGCATAGGCATTCATCTGTAACCCATTGAAAAACAGGTTGAGCAGCAGAATTTTGAGGATCAGCCCCATGATGCAGATCAGGTTGAACTTGAGGAAGCGCTTGACCATCCGCTGCCAGCCGCTTTGCTGTTGGGCAATATCGCGGAAAGTCCAGCGATCGTTCCAGTAAAAATTATTGATGATCGCTAGTTCTGCCGCCAGGATGGCACTGCGGGTCAACCCGAACCCGATTACTTCGTAAAATAAGTATAGCGCCGCCATATCCACCGTTAAACCGCTCAAGCCCACCAGCCCAAACCGCAAAAAGCGTCCCACGGGGAAATGCAGGCGGCGACTAAGACGACCTAGCCGACCCGAATCAATCCGTAAGCGCAGCAAATGTTGCAAGTAATCGGTATATTGCTTCCAGGTGACTTTACTTTCGCCCGTCGTGCGTTCATGGAAGACATAACCCACTTCTCGGATCTGATCAATTTGTCCCCGACCAATTACTTCAATCAAAATTTTGTAGCCAATCGGGCTGAGGGGCACGTCTGCGATCGCACTCCGGTTGACCAAAAAATAACCACTCATGGGATCAGAAACTCGGCTCACGACACGGGGCAGAATGATCAATCCCAACAGTTGCGCCCCTCTCGATAAAAAGCGACGAGAAGCACTCCAGGTACTTACCCCGCCCCCATCAACATGGCGACTGGCGATCGCTAAATCCGCCCCGTCATCCATGGTCGCGAGCAGTTGCAGCAGGGTTTCCGGCGGGTGTTGTAAATCGCCATCAATCACCCCCAAAATTTCGCCGCGAGCCACCTGCCAACCACGAATCACCGCTGTTGATAAGCCCCGTTCTTGCTGCCGCCGCATGACGCACAGCTGCGGATAATCTGGGATCAAGGCTTGGGCAACCTCCCAGGTGCGATCGGGGCTGTCGTCATCAACCACAATCAGCTCATAATCACCCGGTAACCCGTGATCTAAAAGCTCGGTCAACCGACTGACAATTCTGGCAATGTTGCCGCTCTCGTTGTAGGTGGGGATGATCAATGAAAAATGCAAAGGATCCGTCAGGGAGTCGCGCACAGTCACTGGGTTGAGGCGGGAACCGGAGGCGGGCGATCGCGCAATTTGCAGGGTTCCCGTTGGCACTGGTAGCAAATCGTAGTCCGTTTTCAGCATCAGCAACCCCTTCCACAACACCTACACCACAAGAATTGGCACAGAGTATCACGACCCTGTACATTTGTTGCAGTCTACACCAAGACTACAAGGTTTGTGGCAATCGGATTTCCTCCACCCACGCTTAGAACGGTCAGGGTTGCACCTTGAAAGCGTGATCGCCCGTTGCTCCAGCCCGATCACGCTTTCTATTCTTCGTATGTCGAGTTATCGGGCAGGGTCGCACCTTCGAGGTTCGCCCCGCCTAGATTGGCACTACTGAGTTCGGCTTTAGCAAAATTGGCATCCTTGAGAATGGCATTGCGCAGGTCAACCCGCCCCAGATATGCTTCGATGAAACTGGCTTCGGTGCAATCGCTATCACGTAAACTGGCGCGCGTCAAGTCGGCACGATTAAACCGAGTGCGGCGCAGGATCGCTTGCATCAGCTGAGTTTTGGTTAAATTCGCAGCCGTTAAATTGGCTTCACTCAGGTTGCAGGTGGAGAAATTTGCTTCAGTGAGATTGGCGCGTTCCAATTTAGCGTTGATCAAACTGGCCTCGCGGAACGTGGCGGCGATCGCGATCGCTTCCGTTAAAAACGTGCCGCGTAACTCCGCCCCGACCAACGTGGCACCTGTCAAATTCACTTCTCGCAAACTCGCTTCCGATAAATTGGCCTGAGTCAGATCTGCTTTTGTCAGATCCGCGCCCGTCATATTTGCCCCCCGCAAGTCAGCATTCCGGAAATCGGCACCGCGTAAATTGGCTCCATTGTAAGCTCGTTTTTCGTAGCGCATATTCACCCCCCGCAAGCAGGCTCCCCGCAAGGTTGCACCACTCAAGTTCACATTGCGCAGATCGGCACTAATCAGGTTGCTGTCTAGCAGATTCGCAAACGTCAAGTTCGCGCCTCGCAAATCCGCTGCATAGAGAATCGCGCCATGGAATTCGGCATCTTGCAAATTCGCACAGAGTAAATCCGCCTGACTTAAGTTGGCTCCACTCAAGCGGGCACCCTGCAAATTCGCCCGACTTAAATTGGCTCGGTTAAGATAGGCCAACATCAAATTTGCGCCACGCAGATCGCACCCCGAAAGATCCACTCCAATCAGGTCAGTGCCGCTTAAATCAACTCCCGCCAGATTTTCACCTTGAAAGTCTGTTTCCCCGGCACTGTATCGCTTCAGTAACTCACTGGCATGCATGACGTTCACAATATCCGAAATTCCCTACGGTAGATGCACAGCCATTCAGCAGAGGGCTACCCCTCCACCGACGGAGATTGGTCTGGCGACACCACTAAACCAGTGGAAAAATTGAGTTGTGTTGCTTCCGCTTCACCCGACACCGAACTGACGGGCGGGGGCAACACTCCTCGCGTTTGGTCATCACCATCCGGCAACGCCAATTCTTGCGTTGCCACCTCAAAGTCATCCAGGCTAATTCTCGTGTCGTCAACAGCAGCCAGCGACACGAGTAAGGTCGGATTGCCATGGAGATAAAACGATCGCAGATACTTAACTAGCGTATCCGCAGTTTGAATTAAATCTTCCAGTTGGGGAATACGACGAGCCGTGCTATACAACAGATGTTCCAGATCCGTATAATTTCGACAACTAGTCAGCAGACTCCGCAACAGCCCATCCAGGTCATAGGTCTTGAGCTGAAACCAGTCCTGATCCTGAAAGCCAAAATCTGAGTAAAGCGCTGAGAAGGCCAGAATTTTGGCTTTCAACGGGTTTGTGTACTTCAGGATGCCCAAGCGGACATCAAATAGGCTCACGGGCGATCGCGCGTCTACTGGCGGCGCGGCCACGACGGGTGCTGCCGCTTCAGGACGGGCCAATGGCGGCGGGATCGGAATCACCGGAGCCGCAGCAGCGGGCAAGGTCTGGGTGACTGGGGTAAGTGGTTCTACCGTCGGCGGATAGTACAGCGGGTATAGCGTTTTCAGCAAAATTTTGACGATCGCACTATACTCGGTCGGCTTACTCAAATTACTGACGACCAGATGCAGGGCCTGCTGGAGTTGATTAAAGGCTGGTGCAATCCGGTGTAGTTCTTCCACCAGCGCGGTCATCGGGATCGGGATCAGTTGCTCCGATGATTGCACCCAATTTCCTTTGCAAATATAAAAAATTAACTTTTTAAATCGCAGGGCATGGGGATCCTGCTCTAACTGAGCTGCGATCGCGGAATACAGGGGCTGCTCCGGTGCCGCCTCCAAACTTAGGGGCACCGAGTCGGGGCGGGCGGGCGGACTCGCTACCGACTCGGGGGCGATTGCCACGGCATACAATTGCCTGACGTAATCCAACAGAGTCAGCGCAACCAGAGCATATTCTGACGGTTTATTTAACGTTTGCACAAATTGACGCACCAGCGACTCCACAGCCCTTGTATCCGGAGCCTGCTGGCTAATGGTTTCGAGTAGTTGAGCGGTACTCAGTTGCGACAACCGGGCAGGATGACTTTCCCACTGGCGATGCCCCACGTAATACAGGAGTTTTTTTAAGCGCAGGGCATCAGGATGCTGGTCAATTTGGCTGGCGATCGCTTGCTGTCGCGCCTCAACCGCAGGGCGATCAGGTGTAACCTCTGGCTCACTTCCCGCAGGCAGTAACTCCCCTTGCCACAGTTGCAAAGATTGATCAGGGGCATAAAACTTCGCCACCCCTTTCAAAATATCGCTAGCCACCAGGCTGTACTCCGATTGTTTACTCAAAGTACTAACAGCTTTGTTCAACAAGCTCCGCAGTTGCTCATAATTGGAGGCCAACCCCAAAAATTCGTGAATGATGCCACGCATACTCAGGGTCGCCAGTTTGCTCTCATCATTCTCCCAGTTATTTTTGCACACATAAAAAATTAGTTTACGGATGCGTAAGGCATTGTCACTTTGTTCTAAAAATCGGACAGTTTCCGCATAGGGATCGTCGGGAGTCACCTGGTTGTCTAAGAGAATGCGATAAGCCGGGACGACTTCTCGAATATTTTTGAGTTCTCGTGGACCCAAGTATTCTGTCGTTAGTTGGAGGCCATGTTTAGCGACATCATAAACCGTTTGCGAAATGCAAATGCCGCCGGGGTCAGCTTCGGTTTGGAGCCGCGCGGCAATATTCACGCCATTACCCATGACATCAGTCGCGGTAATATACATATCCGCCAGGTGAATCCCAATCCGGTGCATCAACGCATCACTGGGTGGCAGGGTGCGAACCACTTCGGCGATCGCTTGTTGAATGGCGATCGCGCACTCGACGGCTTTCACGGCGCTAGAAAAACACATCAACAAGCCGTCTCCAGTTGACTTCAGCACGCGGCCTTCAAAAGCCTCACAAATTTTTGTCATCAGCTTTAAATCACGCCGAATTAAATCCAGCGTGTGCTCCTCATTCATCGACATCCGAGCGCTAAACCCGACACAATCGGTGAACAGCACCGTCGCGAGTGTGCGGTTTCCCTTCAGTTCTGATGTCAGCATCTCGTTTTCCATGAGGACAATCACCAGCAAGCAGGATCTCAGGCTACTTCTTTAGGAATCATTAAGCGATCAAAACACCCCCTGGGGTCTCCTGAAAGAGACAGTTCATTGAGTGGGTAGATTGGCCTGATCGAACGGCGGGAAGTGTATCACCTCTCTGCAAGTAACCGAGATCTAGTTTGGACTTCTAACCTTTTGTCTGGGGTGGGCAGCAAAGATATGCAGACTTGCGAGCCAAGCCTGGCAATAGCTCGGAAAGCCTGGTATATCTTGATACTGGCCAGAACTGGAGGGCGATCGCCAACTATCAACTGTAAGCAGGATTAGGCTAACTCAGATTGATAGTTAATTCAAATAGAATGGGTTTGAGAGAGGCTACGATAGCCTTGCCTCTAGAATGCCCTGATTCTTCTGGTTTTACACGAGGTTGGCAAAGTTTATCGGTTTCGGGGGCGCGCGCGCGGGAACAACCTGGCCACAGGTCTAGTTCGGTGCTAGTTTTAGGATCCTTGCTGGGGCAGAGTGAGCAAATCCGGATTCAGAGACATAATTGTTTTATTCACTTCAGGGAGTAGTGAGTTGCACAATCACGGCAAGTTAGACAGGGTTGCATCAACGGCTGCACAGCCGGATCAGGCGGATTGGTTGGGGCTAGGACGCAGACTTCTAGCCTGTTCTCCTAAAACATTCCTGGTCTGGGTGTAGTTACTGGGTAATTAGTTAAGTTGGATACTGTAGTGGCTCTGGCTCTGGGTCTTCCTGCAGCATTGACGATTCAAGTCGGTTGAAAGTCCAGTGTTATGAATAAAGTTCGATATTTTAATGAAGTGATGACCCGAGTGTTTGGATTGGGTTGATAGATGTCCACCAATGCTTCAATCTTACTGGTCGGAGGTGACGACTTTCTCGCAACACTTCTGGATCGGCTCCAACGCCTCATCGCCTGCACCGTTGAAGTGGCTACCAGTGCCAGTGAGGCGATGCCGCTGATCCAGGCGCAGCAGCCGGATTTGATTATTGTGCAAAGTAATCATCCGGGGGGGCTAGAACTCTGCTATGAACTCAAGCAACAGGCGAAATTGGCCTGGATTTACTGTTTATTGTTAGATTGCCCACAGCATCCGTTAGATGATTTTGAGCCCGATCGCAGTTGGGAACTGGACTGTTGTGCTGAAGCCCTGGAAGGGGGCGCGGATGCCTATCTGCGCTTACCCAGTCACGATGTCCAGGGTAAACCGCTGGCACCCAATACGGTGGGACAGCAAGATCGGCTGCTGCGATCGCAAATTTTGGCGGGTTTACGGAGCGTCCGGAACTATCGCGAATTGATGCGGACGAATGATATTTTATCGGCGATCGCCCTGTCTGATCCCCTGACCGAGTTGAATAATCGGCGGGCGCTGGATTGGGAATTACCACGCCAGGTGCAAAATGCCCGCACCCGCTCGGAAGCCCTCAGCATCGTCATGCTGGATGTGGATTACTTCAAACGGATTAATGATAATTATGGGCATCCGGTGGGCGATCGCGCCCTCCAACTGGTATCCAGTCGCTTACGCCATAACTTGCGGTTTCGCGATACCTTATTTCGCTACGGGGGCGAAGAATTTGTCATCATCCTCAGTAATACGGATCAACATGAAGCCCTGCTGGTGGCTCGACGACTGTGTCGGTTAATCAGTGAGCAGCCCTTCAGCATTGATGAGGCGTTAGATTTACACATCACCATTAGCGCTGGGACTGCCACCCTGATGAACGCCGATGACCTCAAAGGGGTGAGTTTTCTCAAGCGAGCGGATCAAAATCTGCTGCAAGCCAAGTCTTCGGGGCGCAATCGGGTGGTGGGTAACTCAGAGTTGTTGGCGGACGATGAGGGGCTGGTGGAACCGCTTTAATCCGCTACCTGGGTGTGAATTTGCATCCCCCGTGAGGCCAACGTTTGCTCAAATAAATCCGTGGGCAATGCCTGTTCCACGACCCATACTCCCGGCTTCGAGAATTGGTCTGCCAGCAACAGTTGGGCCAGGCTACCAGTGCCAGCGGCAGCGGCGATCGCGGTATTCGGATGCACCAGCGTCGAACACACTTTCACAGGTTGTCCCTGACGCTGCCCCTGCACTTCCGAGCGAATCGCGACTCCGATGCCGCTGAAGCGATCGGTGACATCGGTCATCAGATGGCTGACATGAGACAAAAACTCGATCACAGGTTGTTGCCGCAGCAGCCAGGGATGCCAGCCCCGCGCCACACTCCAGGTCAGGTGATTGTAAAAGTCGGGGGCTGTGCCAAATTTAGTGATCACGGTTTTCACGGGGAAGGTGGCAGGCAGGGTGAAGGTTTCGGGCAT
>JAIXVO010000201.1 GCA_027482985.1 Cyanobacteriota bacterium | reverse complement strand
CTCCGCTGGGAAGACTAATAATCTGACCTTCCTGCAAAGATTCAGCTATTTTACCTATGAAGTTACTGGGGTCAACAAAGCCCTGAAGCAGTTCATCTAGATCAACAATTTCATCATGCTTAGGGTAAGTGAGCATATCTCCCTGAAGGTTTACAAGCTTGCCATCTTGAACCTTGGCCAACTGCCCCCCATAGATGCATGCTTGCACCTTGCCATCATGACTTAGCTGATCTTGGATCTTAACCAGCAGCCCATTGGGAAGTCTGGTAATAATGCCATAGTCTTCAGTCAGTTCTTTGCCGTTGCTGCTTTGCTTGGATGAAGAGCTTCTGACAGTTACGTTGCCAAGGCGATACCCACCATTTTGGGTTCTGGAGGGATAGCTAAAATAGTTTGCCGCTGTAGAGGCCAACCGCAGGGCCATATCGCCTTCGTTGCTAAACAGATAGGCTTCTTCAAACCGGCGCAGCGACGACTGAAGAAAGTTTGCTCTTCCAGAGATAATGGTCTCAGCAGGAATATCGGGTGAAACGAGCACTAAACGGCTGAGGCAAAATACATTGCCGATGTTAGGTGAAGGTTTTTTCTGAGGATCGGCTGTACTCATGGTACCGACAGATTCTGAATCAAACACATCTGAAAGAATTCGCACGGTATTGGTGACCACAAAGCCTCCCATGCTGTGGCCGATAAACGATAGCTTTATGCGGTTTTCTCTCCAGCTCTTTTTGGACTCTAAGCTATCTTTGGTGAGGGCATTGTCAATTTGGCGTATCAGTTCTACCAGGTCTGGCGTGCCAAAGTTATTGGCTCGATAGTTGTCTCGAAAATAAACAACAAACCGCAGTAGAACAATGGTAAAAATAGGGGCAAAGAAGAGCAGTGCGACAGCCGTTGATAGGCCAGCCAGCAGCAAAGAAAGAACTGTACCTTGAAGTTGAATGGCAGTCGAAAAAAGGCCAAAGACCCAGGATAGTAGGCTAATCAGTAAGCCAATGGAACCCACCAGCAAGAGAGCGCCAGGCACAAAGGGTAGCGCATCTTTATAGTTTTTTAGCTGACCGTTTAAGATCTCTAGCTTGTTTGCTCCCGATTTCGATAGCTCGCTGGGGACAATTTGTTCTGAGGGCCAGCGATAGCCAATCAGCAGCAACCCTTCGGGTCGATTTTGGTAGTGAGTAGCAATATGGTCTTGAATGTTGTCAAACCATTCTCTGACGGAGTCTTTGTTGGTGTTGTAGCCGTGGATGACAACGAGAATTTCTGCGTTGCCCTTATGGGTATTGAGATAGTCGGCAATCTTTTGAATATGAGATTCAGGGCTTTCAGGGATGGAGTTATCTGATGAGGCGCTGTAATCGAGAGGATCATCTTCGACGTTGTGGGGGGCGGTGCTGGCGACAAAATAACCGGGAAATTCGTCTGATGAATGCTTGAGCTTTTGGATGAAGAGTAGCGATGCGCTCATGGTCAATCTCCTATGGGCTTAAGTAAGGGGAGAGGGAATTAGTTAGGTTAGGGGGGAGCAGTTTTCTGAGTTGGGTCAGCGGCTATCACTGGATTGCCTAGGTGGTGGACTTGATCGTGCTCGGCTAGCCCATGGCTGTGGTCGTCGTCTGGGTCTTCGCCAATGTCGCCGACGAAGGAGAAGGAGCGGATCAGGTTGAAGATTTCGGGGGTCATATCTTTTAAGGTGATGGGCGGCAGTAGGGTAGTTTGCAGGGCATCGTGCTTGAGTCTATCGAAATCTCGTTGCAGGTGGCGATCGCATAGCTGATAGTGGTCGAAGAAATCGCGCAGAGGGCTTTCTAGATGGAGGGGTTGGGCCGCTAGTTTTGCCTTTTCGGGGGTGCGGTTTTCTTCGAAGCAGGTTTCAATGGCGTCGAAGATGCCGCGCATGTGGTTGGGGTAGCGACCGGAGAGAGCCAGCAGCGCCAGAATGGCCTGCTGTACCTGGAGCGTGGTTTTGGTGCCTCGGGTGCGGCAGACGATTTTGAACAGTTTGTAGACGTTGGTGAGGCGCTTGAGGGTGCGGGGGGAGAGATCGACCTGTTTGCAGCAATCTACCAGCAGGTTAAACTCTTGGCGGCTGAGCTCGCTGAATTTGGTGCCGCCGGTGGCGTTGTCTTGGATGACGACCTGGGCGTGCAGGTAGGTCTCTAGGGTGTTAGCCATGATCGGGCGCACCCGGTAGGGGAGCTGAATGATTTTTTCGAGGTAGTCGGTGCCGGAGGGGCTGCCGTGGCGGAGTAAGACGCCTTTGTAGAACTGCTCTAGGGCGCGGGTGATGTAGCGCTCGTCGATGGCGAGGACGGCGATAAAGAGGGGAGTTTTGACCAAGAGCTGGACGGCTTCGAGGACTTGGACAACGCGACGAGGGGGGCAGCGATCGAGGTCGTCGATGTAGACGACGACGCGGGCCGGGCCTCGGGGGAAGACTTTCTGAAGCTGCTCGACCTTCCATTGAAATTCTTGGCTGTCGGCGGGGGGTGGCAACAGCCGATTGCT
>JAIXVO010000493.1 GCA_027482985.1 Cyanobacteriota bacterium | reverse complement strand
GTAATTGGCGGCGCAGCGAGGGAGAAGCTTGCAACTCGGAAATCTCCTGGGCTGAAGCTTCGACTTGCAAGGGTTCCATATATTCGTCTGATCCATAAGAAAAGGCATCAATGAGGGCTTCCAGTAAGCGACTGCGTTCGGTCAAAGCACCTTTTTCCTCGACTAGACGGAATTTAAGATGGACTTCGCATTCGTAGACACTGACCTCTAAAGTAGAGGTAGTTTGTTGCTCTAATGATTCGAATTGCATAGTTGGTGACTTCCTTAATGCTTAAAACAAGCGTTCAACTAACACCAAATTCTGTTAATTATTGACTTCAGAGACGATATTAGTGGCTCCTGCTAAATCGTCTTTATCTGTTTATGAAATCATTAAGAATTTAAGAAAGTGCTGTTGCTCAGAACGACTGAAATCCTTTTGACATCATCAATTTAGCATTTCCAATCTAAGCGTTATGATCGGCTAAATTGCTGAAAATCTAGCACTGCTAACAGATGATTTATCAACCCTTTTTAAAGATAAAAAGAATATTTCTAGCTACGGATCAGAATTGATACAAGGACGGTGAGGCGGACTGATCTTTGAAGCGCTAGGATGAAAAACAAAAATTCAAATTTAATCAAGAATCCATAAAGATGAAGACCTTTTTGATAAAGGAGCTTTAATTTTTAGAGGTTTGTCATGGCTATAAGTTGGGTGCAACGCTGCTGTTAATTAGAGGGAATGGGCTTCTTGGTCGAATTCCAGAGACAGCAGCGTTGGCTGGTAGGCGAGTGCGTTGCAGATCCGTACATCCTGGGGCGGTCTACAAATTTATACCGCAGTTTTACAGACCCCCCTGGTTTCGTCATTCATCATTTCTACATACAGTTCAAACCATCCCGTTCAGCCCGATTCTGCAGGGGACGGTAAGGCGGTGAGGCTGAGGGGAATTAAGGCTCCTGTTGTCGTTAACCCCAGTAACATCGGTTGTTGTGAGGTGATGAGAGTCCCTGTCAGGGCGCATTGTTCTTCTTTCTGGGCGATCGCGGCGAAGGTAGCGCGAATTTCGGTTGGGGCGATCGTGGGAATTTGCTCCTGCGATCGCTGTTGCACATATTGCCAGAGAATATCTCGAATTAATGCTTGATAGCCTTGCGTCCCAGCCAATTCTTTCAGTTTTTCTTTGAGCTCCCGCTCCAAGCGAATGCTCGTCACTTCCATCTCAGTAGTCGAGGTGCGAGTTAAGGTCTGCATCATGGCCTCCATTACAGAATGATCAGTATTCTTGTAACACAAGTGTAGTACTTTGCTGGCAAAACGTTGTTGATTCTTGTGATCTGACAACTAGCTATCATGCCCAGCTTGTACTACAGCATGGTTCGTCGAGATGGCGATCGCAGTCGCAATGTGCGGTTGATGGTAACCTCGTTAGTCGCTAACATGGGGACGCTTGTTACGGACACGAGTGCATGGACTTTAGAGCGGGAACGGTATTGCAAGGTGGGAAGTACGTGATTCATCGGGTGTTGGAGCAAAGTCGCCTGAGCCTAACGCTGCAAGCAATGGCGCTCCCCTCGCGTCCCGTCATCCTGCAAACCCTCAAGCCGGAGTTGCAGGCACAGCGTCAGTATGCGGCAATCAGACAGCAGTTTTTGACGCAGGTGACTCGGTTGGCGCAGTGTAACCATCCGGCTTTGGTGCAATGGCTAGCGACGTTTGAGGAAAACAATTTGCCGTTTGCGGTCCTGGACTATACGCCGGGTCGATCGCTGGCTGAAATCGTCCAAACCACTGGGGCGTTGCCGTTACCCGTGGCAATCCGGTCGATGCAACAAGTGGGGGCGGCGCTGCAAGTGCTCCATCGTCAGGGTCTCGTACACCACCATGTCAGCCCCCAAAACATGGTGATGCCGGAGGGGTCTGAGATCGTGGTGTTAGTGAACATCACCCTGATTACGGCAGGTATGTTAGCGGCGACTGAAGCCGCGCTCCTTGCTCCGCCCCCAGTTGCTGCCGCGATCGCCCAGGCCCAGCCGCCTGGGTTGCCGACTCCAGCGACAGATGTGTATGGATTAGCCGCGACGCTGTACTTCTTGTTAACCCAACGGCCCCCTATAGCTGCGCCTTTACGCGCTCAAACGGCGATCGTTGCTCCCCGCCAGTTCAACCCGCAAATCAGTCCGGCACTAGAAACTGCTATCCTACAGGGGTTAGAACTGACTCCCCAGGCTCGACCGGAACTCTCTGACTGGTTGGCGACTTTGGCGACAGTTGGGACTCCGGTTAGCTTGGCTCCACCGCCTCCAGACGTTGTGGCCACGTCTGACCTTCAACCTGAGCACCCCCCACTGGAAAAAGTTTCCCATTCTTTATTGCGCTCCCCTGACCCGCCCATGCTATCTGCTTCCTCTAAACGATTTTCTGGTGCGATTGTGACTACCGCCGCGATCTCGGCCGCCATTGGGATCGGCACCGGACTCGCGCTACGGTTAGCCGCTACCACCACTGGCACTGGCACCTCCTTCTTTAATTCCCGGCAAGCGTTTCCCACCCTCGACAACTGGCCCGGTGAAAGTTTGCCCCTAGCGACTCCAACCCTGCCCGCATCACCGCCAGCCCGGGTGACTGGACCACGGATAGAACGCGAGGTCATCCTTCCGCCGCGCTCGGCTCCAGAACTCCCAACGCCAGCCCCAGAAGTGATGCCCGCTATCCCCGAAGCTGCCCCCGTCGTGCCGCCCCCGACCGTTTCCGCCCCGGTGCCAGAATTTGTTTCCCCCCCTGCGGCTTCCCCGCCTAATGCGATCGCGCCAGAAGCTGCGCCCCTGGCTCCTCCCCCCCTGGCTGAACCCGCCCCGCCGCCGCCAGTGAGTCCCCCTGCTCCACCATCTGTACCCACCAATTAAGGCTCTGGGATTTATGAAACTCTCTCTCGTGAGACCGCCAATCCCAGGGAATAGCACGTTATAATTCAGGCGGAACGCACCGGAGTTTTCTATGAGTAATCCAATTGTGCATGCCTTCTTCATCGGCAGAGCACTGGCTGAGAGCGTGTACGAACAGGCTGAAACTTCGCTTACCGATACCCTCAGTGAACTAGGCAAACTGGATGCCGAATTGCGGGAAAACTTACGGCAATTCACTGAGCAAGTTATGGAACGCGCGCGTCAGGAAGAAGCAGCGGCGATGCAAAGCCGACCCACTGCCACGCCTTCGACGGCGACCTCCGGCACCGCTGACCTGCAAACCATGATTGATGAACTGCGGGCAGAAATTGCTCGCTTGCGGTCGGAGTTGAAACAATATCGTAGTCGTACACCTTAGTTTGTTTGTGTCTGCATTGTTTTGTGACCGTCCAACCATCATTAGATGACGCATAGGGAACGAGGAACCGAGTGTCTGTTTTGCCGCACGACTCTGATATTGCGCAACCACCTGTCAATCCTGATGTGAGTCTTGATTTGACTCCCCATTCGGTTGCAGTAGGGCTAGAACCTGAGCCGCCAGCCCCACGATCGCCCTGGCTCACCCGTCGTGCTAAAGCGAATGCCTATGGAGATCGGGCCTATCGCTGGAATCGCGAGAATTACTCCCGGCAGCGGCGGTTTATTGATATTTGGGGGTTTGTCCTGGCCTTACTGTATGCTCAGTGGCTCTACAACAAACCCTGGAGTTATTCCAGCGGCATGACTGAAGCCAAGCGGGCTAAACGGCGGCGCGCTCAAGCGATCTGGATTCGCGATACCTTGCTGGAGTTAGGGCCGACCTTCATCAAAGTGGGGCAGCTGTTTTCGACGCGATCGGATTTATTTCCGAGTGAATACGTCGAAGAATTGTCTAAACTCCAAGACAAGGTGCCTGCCTTTAGTTACGAACAGGCCAAAGCCATCATCGAGCAAGATTTAGGTAAACCCATTCAAGAGCTTTACCGCAATTTTGATCCGATTCCCATTGCTGCTGCCAGCTTAGGTCAGGTTCACCGAGCGCAACTCTATTCTGGTGAAGAAGTCGTAGTGAAAGTGCAGCGGCCAGGGTTGGTCAAACTCTTTCAAATTGATTTGGCCATTCTTAAAGGGATCACCCGATATTTTCAGAATCATCCTGATTGGGGACGGGGACGTGATTGGCTGGGGATTTACGACGAATGTTGCAAAATTCTCTATGAAGAAATTGATTACTTAAACGAAGGGCGCAACGCTGACACCTTTCGACGCAACTTTCGCGGGGAAGATTGGGTGAAGGTGCCTCGTGTGTACTGGCGCTATGCCTCGCCGCGAGTGCTGACGCTGGAATATTTGCCTGGGATTAAAATTAGCCATTACGAGGCCCTAGAAGCAGCTGGGCTCGATCGCCGCCGGTTAGCGCAAATGGGGGCTGAAGCCTATTTGCATCAACTGTTGAACAATGGGTTTTTCCATGCTGACCCGCATCCTGGAAACATTGCCGTTAACCCGGACGGCTCCCTAATTTTTTATGACTTTGGCATGATGGGGCAGGTGAAGCCTGTGACGCGGGAAAAACTGATGCAAACCTTCTTTGGCATTGCGCAGAAAGATGCAGATCAGGTCGTTAAATCATTGGTAGACCTGGGTGCCCTGGCGGCTGAGGATGATATGGGTCCCGTGCGGCGTTCCATTCAGTTCATGTTAGATAACTTCATGGACAAGCCCT
>JAIXVO010000171.1 GCA_027482985.1 Cyanobacteriota bacterium | reverse complement strand
GCCACCCACCAAAACCACGGGTTGTTGCGTCCAGATGGGGGCTAAATCCTGAGCTAAATCGGTGGGGCTACAGTGCAGCGAAAAGGTGCCCTGCGCCCGATTTACTTCCGTCCATAGCATCGCCCGATCGCCCTGCCGCGATCGCCAAAACTGCTGCCAGGGTTGGGGTAGGTGGGCAAACGTCGCGGCATCAGTGCTGTCATCCACCGGGGAGCGTTGCAGCCGATAGAACAAAAATTGAATGAGTTCTTGTTCTGGCGCTTCAATCAAATAACACTCGTAGGGGTTGACGGGATGCTGAAACACCGCTTTGGTCAACTGAATCCGGGTATCGCGAATCACATTTGCCTGCTCTGGACAGGCCATCATCAGAGCTTCCCAGTCCACTGGTTGGATCTGGCTCGTGAGTTGCGATCGCACCCAGCCTTCCAGATCATCCACCCCATCCACAATCGTCGGAATATGCGCCGGAAAGCGGCCTTCCTGCCGCAAGCGATCGCCCAACCAGACTTCCGGTGTCACCAACAATAACCCTTGAAAATCGCCCGTCGGGAAGCGATCGCCCGCCTGAATCGGTTTCGTCGTTTGAATCCATTGCCGCAGTTGGGGAATTTCCACCAGCATCAGCCGTTGCTGCACCGACTCCGGCACCACCAGAATCACAGGTTCCGCCCACATCAGGACGGGCACCAGGTAACTCAAGCGATACCGCTCGTGGTAGCCAGAAAAGGCACTCGTCTGAATTAAGGCACTCCGCCCCAGTCGCAACGCCCGCGCCACCAAGCGGCCCATCGTCAAATGGTGCGGCCAGTAGGATTCGCCCTGCTGCCTGAGAAAGGCCCGGAGTTGCTGATGGACTTCGACTTCAATCACGAATTTAGAACTCTCGCCGACTGCATGAACTTCAATTCTGACACACCTGCTCAAAATTCCTAGCGCTGCCACGGGTTCCCGCCTGACCTTAATACCTATCTCCAACTAATTTTGGGCAGTGCGTTCACTCAAGCGCGGCGCGATCGCCCCATTGCCCGCTACCTGGAAACTTTGAATAAATTCGATCAGGGCACTCAACGCTGGCGGATCGGGGGTGGCTTCGCTGCCGTTCAACAGGGCAGCGGTGCTGTCATCGCCTGGTGACACCCGTTTGCCAAAGCGAGGATGGCTATAGAGGACAAGATTCGTGTTACTGGAGGCAATCAGCGTGGTTTGCGTGGGAGCCGCGAAAAAAGGCACCTTCTTCAACAACATCTCGCAACTGCTGGGCACCTGCATCTCCCCCGTCTGCGATCGCAATTCCTGGAGGGTCACTTCCATCTCGTGCAATAACGGTATTGCCGCCCCGTCACTGCCATCTACAGGTTGCAGCCGTTCCAGCAAACCGAGCAAACTCTTGTGGGTGAAAGTTGCGTCCTTAAACGGCAGAATCGCGACATAAGCCGCCAAAAACAGATCATTGTCACTTTTCATCTCGATTGAGAGCGTTGTGCGACGGCGACCCACGCGGATGTTCGGGGGCGTGAGGGTAATGGGATACCGACGCGCCAGTTGACAGTAGGTGGCGGCGAGCGCGTAGTGGGCTTCCGCATCAAATTCGGCATCAATGGTGATTTTGACGGTGGGTGGCGTTTCGTGGAAAAACGTTTTGAGGCGATCGCCCGCCAAATGGCAAATCTCACTTTGATCCCCATTCGGACTGAGATCCACCCAATCACACAAAATACCTTCCGTTTTCACGCCAAACCGCAACACGCCATGCAGTTTGGCTCCTGTCAAGGTCGCTCCACTCAAATCCGATCCTGACCAATCGGCCCCAATTAAGCTGGCCCGGGTGAGATCGGCATGCACCAGAATTGTCCCTAACAAATTGGCATAGCTTAAGTTAACCCCTGTCAAATTCGCCCCACTCAGTCGCGCCCCGCTCAAGTCCGCCCAACTCAAGTCCGCCCCACTCAGATCCGCCCAGCGTAAATTCGCGCCGCTTAAATTCGCCCCTCGCAAATTCGCTCGACTGAGATTGGCCTGGCGTAATTCCGTCTGCCGCAGATCCGCCCCACTAAAATCGCAACTACTCAAATCGGTGCCATGCAAATTGGCATGATTCAGGTTGGCACCCGTCAACGCCGCCCATTTCAAATCCGCCCGACTGAGATTGGCATGACTCAGATTGGCCTGTCTCAACTTGGCATCTTTGAGATCAGCCCCAGACAAATTCGCATCACTCAAGTTGGCATGACTGAGTTCAGCTCTCGCCATCTCCGCCCGCACCAGCGACGATCGCCGTAAATCGGCATGGTTCAAATCGGCCAGGGTCAAGTTCGCAACATTCAAATTCGCTTCTGTGAGATTGGCGCGAGTGAGATTGGCTCCACTTAACTTCGCCACATTGAGTTTTGTTTTGCTCAAGTCGGCTTCTGTTAAATTAGTGCCACATAAGTTGGCGACACTCAGATTGGCACCCTTAAAATTGGCCTGACTGAGGTTCACCCCACCCAGATTCGCTTCGCCGAGATTTGTCTCTGCAAAATTGCGTTCACCTGTCGCGTATTGTTTGAGCAGTTCCTCAGCGTTCATGCAACATTTCCTTTGCGACAATGTCAGGCTGTTCTTTCATCAGGGTTCCCCCTGATCCGGTTGTAGCACCCCCCGATTCTCTGCATTTCAAAGGATTTGTGAGCATTTGAGCGGGGATTTAAACCTCAGTCTAAGTCTTTAATCGAACGGATGACGGTTGGGATATTTTGGCATCAATATGGCATTGGATAACCTGGGTGGACAACTAAAATGACCATTGGAATTGTAGGGCTTGGCTTAATTGGCGGATCGTTAGGGTTGGACTTGCGATCGCTCGGTTATCGTGTGGTCGGCGCGAGTCGGAAACAGGATACCTGCGATCGCGCGGTGGCGATCGGGGCAGTGGATGCCGCGATGACCGGACTGGATCTCATGCGACAAGCAGAGGTGATTTTTATTTGTACTCCGCTTGCCACGATGGAATCAACGGTACTGGAATTAATTCCTCATATTTCTTCCGATACGGTATTAACCGATGTGGGCTCCGTGAAAGGGTGGGTGATGCAGGCGGTCGCACCTCACTGGCCGAATTTTGTCGGGGGTCATCCGATGGCTGGTAAGGCCGAGAATGGCATTGAGGCGGCACAACTGGGCTTGTTCAAAGGGTGTGCCTATGTGCTCACGCCCAATGACCAGACCCCCCCTGCGGCAGTGCAGCAAGTGGAAGCCTTAGTCCGTCCGCTACAATCCCGGATCTACCATTGTCATCCAGATGAGCACGATCGCGCCGTCGCCTGGATTTCTCATTTGCCAGCCATGATCAGTGGGAGTCTGGTGGCAGCCTGTGGCAGTGAAACGGATACCAGTGTCTTGAAATTGGCGCAAGAACTTGCCAGTACTGGGTTTCGGGATACGAGCCGAGTCGGCGGGGGGAATCCGGAATTGGGGCTGATGATGGCGCGGTACAACTCGGAATCTTTGGTGCGATCGCTCCATGCTTACCGCGATCAACTGGACAAAGTGATTGCCCAAATTGAGCAGGCGGATTGGGCGGGGTTGGAGTCTCGCCTGCAACAAAATCACAATACTCGTCCTGACTTTGTTAAGTGTCACCAACTCGGTTGCGGTTGATGTCAGCTAACCGACTGAATCTACGACTGCCTCATCTAAAGACAATGGGCTATTCTCTTTGGCTACAAGTTTGGTAGTAGCGCAAGTCTCTGGGCAAAACCAGGATTCTGGGCTTGGGTGGCAGCCCCCCAAACCCCCCGAATTCAGGGGACGGTTGCGTCCCCGTTCGGCTGAGCGCTCAGGTCGAAGCCCGAACCCCCTCCAAAGGGCAACGCTGGGGCGGCGCAAGAGTATTCCGGTTGTGACGTTGTTGAGCGAACCCCTGAAAAGGACTTAAGTTCAACCGAATGATTGCCTCAGCCTTCTGCCTTCTGCCTTCTGCCTGCGCCCTAGCCCGATCTCATCACTTCCAGGTAGATGTGCTCCAGGCGCACGGGTTGGCGGGCGATGGAGTCGAGGGGGATGCCGTCGAATTGGGCCAGAATTTCTTTGAGTTCCAGGGGGGCGGGGAGCCAGAAGGCGAGATCATTGCCGTACCGATGATGGGGATAATTGAGTTCGGTGGCACGGGCGATCGCTTGCTCTTCCTGGGTGGTCTGCACCAGGACAATTTCTTGGGCTGGGATGAGTTGCCGCAGTTCGGCTAGACTGCCTGCTGCGATCAGTTGCCCTTGTTTGAGCAGACCGATGCGATCGCAGAGGCGTTCGGCTTCATCGAGCAGATGGGTGGTCAGCAAGATGGTGATGCCGTCCCGTTGCAGTTGGCGAATTAACTCCCACATTTCAAAGCGGGCTTCTAGATCTAATCCGGTGGTGGGTTCATCCAGAATTAGGAGTTTGGGCTGGTGGATGAGGGCGATCGCGAGACTGAGCCGCCGCTGCATGCCGCCACTCAAGGTTTCGGCTAAACTGGTCGCGCGATCGCTCAATCCCACAGCGGCGAGACAGGTTTGTAGGCGGGATGGCAGCGATCGCCCTCGCAGGCCATACAAATTGGCAAAAAACTGGAGATTTTCCTGGCAGGTGAGGTAGCGATAAATCAGGGTTTCTTGCGGGGCGACACCGATCAATAACTTGGTGCGTTCGGACACGGGTTGGTCATTGATCCGAATGGTGCCGCGATCGGCTTTAAGCAGGTTACAGAGAATGTTGAGGGTTGTGGTTTTGCCAGCCCCATTGGGTCCCAGGAGGCCATAAATTTCGCCTGCTGCCACCGATAGGCTCAAATCCTGCAAAACGGGACGCTTGCCGTAGGCTTTACTGACGCGATCGAGGTGCAACATGGTCATCGTGTGTTCATCTCCCGGCCTATAGCCTGCGCTCCACTTGCAACATCCGTCGATAAGATAGCCACCCGGCGGCAATCATGGCGATCGCAAACACTACCAGAAACCAGAAATGTGCCCCAATTTCGGCTAACCCATTGCCTTCATCGACAATTTTTGTCAGGGCTTCGTTCATGTGGAAGATGGGATTGTATTGCGCCAGGTCTAATAGCACTTTGGGGAAAATGAAGGCTGGCACAAAAGCCCCGCCCAGAATCAGCAGGGGCACGCCGAACGCCGCCACGAGGGTATTCACATCTTCCGTCCGGCGCGCCAGTTGGGTGCCCAAAATGAACCCCACCCCGACATAAGACAGGATACTCAGGAGAATGACGATCGCCGCTAACCCGATTGATCCCTGAAATCTCGCCCCCAGCCCGTAGGCAGTCAGTCCCACCAGGAGGGTTTGCCCCACCGCGATCGCGCTATGCGCCAGCCCAATCCCCAAAAAGTAGGACACCCCACTGAGAGGACTGAGAAACAGGCGTTTCAGGGTGTGCTGTTCCCGTTCAGAAACGACCGTCGCCACACTGCCTCCCAGACAACTAAAAAACAGAGCGGCACCGACTAAGGTGGCGGGTGCGGCTCGTTGTAATGCCTGTCCTAAAGTCAGGGGTTCCGGCAGGGCGGTTTTGGAGCGTTCGGCAAAAATTAGCCCATTCAGGATTAACACGGCGATGGGAAAAATGGCCCAAAAAATCAGGCTGCGTTTGCGGCGGAGCAGTTCTGTGAGGATGCGACGGGCGATCGCGATCGTTTCAGTCCAATATTTCATGCGGCAACAAAAGAATGGGTGACCTGGGATTCGAACCCAGAACCAACGGATTAAGAGTCCGATGCGCTACCGTTGCGCTAGTCACCCGGGGCGATGGCTGAATAACTTATCGATCATAGTGCAAGCCGGGGAAAATGACAAAAAGCGACTGAAGATCAGCCGCCTTTCGATCATTTCAATCACCGAATCATCGCGATCGAATGGCCTACCGTAGGGCTTCGGAACCGCCGACGACTTCCAGAATTTCCTGGGTAATCGCGGCCTGACGGGCTTTGTTGTAAGACAACGTTAAACTGCCAATCAATTCCTTCGCGTTATCGCTAGCGCTACTCATGGCCGTCATCCGCGCTGCCAACTCACTGGCAGAGGACTCTTGCAACGCCCGTAACAGTTGGTTGTTCAGGTACAGCGGCAGCAAGGCATCCAGAATTTGCGTCGGATCTTGCTCGAAGATCATGTCTTTCGGGAAGTTTTGCACCGCCGCGGTGACTTTTTCCCGACTGACTTCAAACTGTCCGCCCCGCGTCGTTAACCGGAAGATCTCATCATCCGCCACTTCCAGACCTTGCGGGTCTAAGGGCAGCAGGGTTTGAATCACCGGACGGGAACTGATCAGGGAGACGAAGCGAGTGTAAACCAACTCGACTTTATCCACTGTTTCCGAGAGGAATAATTCCAGCAGGGTATCCGCAATTTGGGATGCTTCCGCTGCGGTCGGCACCTGTTCTAATCCGGAGAACACCGCGTCGATCGGTTGTTCCCGCCGTTGGAAGTACTGCGCCGCTTTCCGCCCAACCAGCACGAACCGATAATCGATGCCTTCCGCTTTGAGTTCTTTGGCGCGATTCTCTGCCCGCCGGATGACGTTGGAGTTATACCCACCGCACAAGCCGCGATCGCCGGAGATCACTAAAATCCCCACGGTTTTCACATCCCGCTTCCGTAACAGCGGCAAGTTAGCATCTTCAAACCGCAGCCGCGCCTGCAACCCGTACAGGACTTGGGCTAAGCGATCGGCAAAGGGACGAGTCGCAATCACCTGTTCCTGGGCACGACGCACCTTGGCTGCGGCCACCAGGCGCATGGCTTCAGTAATTTTTTTGGTATTTTTGACCGACTGAATCCGGTCACGAATAAATTTGAGGTTAGGCATGACTTTGACCAGGGATGAGGGACTAGGGGTCGGGGCGAGGGAAAAAGGCTTCACCTCACCCCTGTTCCCTGCTAGACGCTTGCCAGGAAGGTTTTCTTGTACTCCGCGATCGCGCCTTTCAAGGCTTCTTCGGCTTCCGCACTGAGTTCGCGCTTCTCCCGAATCAGTTCGCCATACTTGGGCGCACTGGTGGCCAGGTATTCCCGCAGACCTTGCAGGTAAGCCACGACTTTATCCGTGGGGATGTCATCCAGGTAGCCATTAATCCCAGCGTAGATCGCTGCCACTTGATCACCCACCGACAGGGGTGAAAATTGGGACTGTTTCAGAATTTCCCGCAGGCGTTGACCGCGAGCGAGTTGGTTCTGGGTCGCTTTGTCCAAATCCGAAGCGAATTGAGCAAACGCCTGCAAATCGTCAAACTGCGCCAGTTCCAGCTTCACTTTCCCGGCGACCTTCTTCATCGCCTTGGTTTGCGCTGCCGAACCCACCCGCGACACGGAAATCCCCGCGTTCACAGCCGGACGCAAGCCCGAGTTGAACAGGTCAGTAGACAGGAAGATTTGCCCGTCGGTAATCGAAATCACGTTGGTGGGAATGTACGCCGAAACGTCACCTGCTTGGGTTTCCACGATGGGAAGGGCGGTCATGCTACCGCTACCCAGGGCATCGTTCAGTTTGGCAGCGCGTTCCAACAAGCGCGAGTGGAGATAGAACACGTCGCCGGGGTAAGCTTCCCGACCGGGGGGACGACGCAGCAGCAAGGACATTTGGCGATAAGCCTGAGCTTGCTTGGAGAGGTCATCGTACACGACGAGGGTGTGGCGACCTTTGTACATGAAGTACTCAGCCATCGCTGCCCCAGTGTAAGGTGCCAGGTATTGCAACGAAGCGGGGTCATTCGCGTTCGCAGCAACGACGATGGTGTAATCCAACGCACCGCGTTCGCGCAAGACGTTAACAATGTTGGCGACGGTAGAAGCCTTTTGCCCGATCGCCACGTACACGCAGATCACATTCTCAGTTTTTTGGTTGAGGATAGTGTCGATCGCGATCGCGGTCTTACCCGTTTGACGGTCCCCAATGATCAGTTCCCGTTGACCCCGACCAATGGGAATCATGGAGTCGATTGCCGTAATCCCGGTTTGCAGGGGTTCACACACCGACTTCCGCGCAATAATCCCCGGTGCCATCGATTCCAGCAGGCGGGTTTCCGAAGTCGAAATGTCGCCTTTGCCATCCAGGGGCCGACCGAGCGCATCCACGACGCGACCAATTAGGGCATCCCCCACAGGCACCTGGGCAATCCGACCAGTAGACTTCACCGAGCTACCTTCTTCAATGCCGCGACCAGTGCCCATCAACACAGCACCCACATCATCTTCTTCCAGGTTCAGGGCGATGCCGATGGAGCCATCTTCAAACTCCAACAACTCACCCGCCATGGCTTGCTCTAGACCATAGATCCGAGCGATGCCGTCTCCCACCTGGAGCACAGTCCCGACGTTGGCGGCTTTAATGTCCTGGTCGTACTGCTCAATCTGTTGGCGAATAATGCTGCTAATTTCGTCAGGGCGAATACTTACCATAAAGTTAGTCTCTCAAAGAGTGAACAAGGGTTTGAGGGTTCAAAGTTGAAATCAAGCAATGACTGGATCAACCAATCTAGTGCTGAAGCTGGACGACAGCTCGTTAGGCGGCGTTGCTGAGCCGGAGAGAAATACGGCGCAACTGACCGCGCAGACTGGCATCAATCACTTGAGAGCCGATCTTAATAATCACTCCACCAATCAGGTCGGGATCAATTCGAGTCTCCAGTTCCACACTCCGCGCACCCGTGATCGCCATCACTTTTTCTTGCAGCGATCGCTTCTGATCGTCGGATAGTTCATGAACCGAGGTCACTTCGGCCAGAACGGTTTGATTCAACTTCCGCAACAGG
>JAIXVO010000779.1 GCA_027482985.1 Cyanobacteriota bacterium | reverse complement strand
TACCATTCCCAGTTCCAAAGGTGTACTTTAAAAAATGGTTACAGTGGAAAGATCTGGGCAGCGAGATAGTGCTCAGGCTTAAATCTTGTTTATTTTTGCCCTCTTCATTGCTTGCGTGTTTATGCCTCTTCAGATTGGTGATCCAGCCCCGGATTTCAGCCTGCCCGATGCCAATGGGCAGATCGTTAACCTATCCAGCCTCAAAGGGCAGCGAGTGGTGCTCTATTTCTATCCCCGCGATAATACCCCCGGTTGCACTAAGCAAGCTTGTGCTTTTCGCGATGCCTATGATCAGTTTCAAGCGATGGATATGGTGGTGTTAGGGGTGAGTACGGACGATGCCAAATCCCACCAAAAATTCATGACTAAGTTCAGTTTGCCGTTTACGCTGCTGATTGATGAAGGGGGCAAAGTTGCCGAAACCTATGACAGCTATGGACTGAAAAAGTTTATGGGGAAGGAATACATGGGGATCACGCGCAACACCTTTGTGATTGATGAAGCTGGCAATATTGCCAAAATTTATAAGAAGGTGAAGCCCGAAACTCATATTGAACAAATTCTGGCAGAGTTGGACAGCTGATCGCAGTGGGGCGATCGCCTTGAGATGGCTCCAGCGGGGCGATCGATCAGTAGTGGAGCCGACTACCGTTGTTTGCTGCCATGCTGCTTTGAGGGTGCCTGGGACTTCACCTGAAAATTGTGTTTCTCTAGGAAATTGTGGAACTAGCGATGGGTCGATTGTGGCATTTTGTGCAGAATGTGTTAGGCATTCTGTTTCGGCATCCCGTCACGGGCACCAGCATTATTCCTGTCTTACCCGATGGGCGGATTGTGCTGATTCAACGCAGTGACAACCGCAAATGGGCACTTCCAGGCGGCATGGTGAATTGGGGCGAAACCATTGAGACGACGTTATGCCGGGAATTGAAAGAAGAAACGGGTCTGGAATTAACCCACATTCGGCGCTTGGTGGGCGTGTATTCGGCTCCAGAACGGGATGGGCGCGTGCATTCTATTTGTGTGGTCGTGGAAGTGGAGGCCAGGGGCAATTTGCAGCCAGAAGACGAACACGAAGTTTTAGATGTGCAAGCCTTTGAGCCGACGGCGATTCCGTTGGGGGAACTGTCCCATGATCACGATCGCCAATTGCAAGACTACTTCAATGGCGACACCACCCTGGCTTAAGTGCAAGACCACGACCCCTACATCGAATTAATCTGGCATTCATTTTCGGTCTGAGACAACCTGTTACGCTAGCCAGCAGGTTGCAACAGCAATCTGCTTCAGCACTTCACGAGGTTGTGTATGGATCTCGCTCTGCCAGACATTCTCAAGCTAATTCACCCGATCATGGCGGTCACGATCGTCTTTCCCCTGATTGGGATTGCGGTTTATATGGCTACGCAAACGCGCCAACGCCGCCTGCAAGTGGCGCATCAGGACAAAAGTAAAATTCCGCCCAGTGTGGGCACGGAACACGTGAGGGTGGGTCGCTGGTTGGCGATCGCCGTGGTGGGGGTGGAACTCCTCGGCATTACCCGCCCAATGTTTAACAAAATTATTCAGGATCAAGCGCGAGGCAACAGTTCCACCTCCGTGATTTTGATCCTGCTGATGTATGTCGTGGCGATCGGCTCTCTGGTCTGTTTGTTGCGGGCGCGACCGAAGGTTTGGCGCGCCACGTTTGCGACCTTATCCGGGGCGGCGATCATCGTGCTGTCGCTGCAACCGGGGATTTTTCGCCGGGACAATGGGCAACTGTTTCAGGGCGAATGGTACGTCTCCCATTGGTATTTAGGGGTGACGGTGACGATGTTGATGATTTTTTCGATCGCGATCGTTCCCGATATTTACCAGGATCGGACGAATCGCTGGCGGCTGATTCACATCGTCCTGAATTGTGTCGCTGTGCTGCTCTTCATTGGGCAGGGCATGACGGGCACACGCGATCTGCTGGAAATTCCCCTCAGTTGGCAGGAATCTCATGTCTATCAATGTGACTTTGTGAACAAAAAATGTCCAGAGCCGCCCGCGCCAAAGTGATTGTATTTTTAACAACATTTTGCAACGAACTTGGCGGATCAGGGGACGCAAACGATACAGTGATTAGCATTCCGTCGTTGAGTCGAATGTCGGAGCACGACCCTTATGACAGCTTTTGCACCGCTTCCTCCTGAATCCGGTTTCTGGCAAACGGAGATTTTGGACATCCTGTTGCCGCGATCGCCCCATACTGTCCCCGCCGCCACCTCCAGTGCCGATGCCGAACTGCTGCGCCAACTGGCCTTTCTGCCGGGACTGAAAGAGTTACTAATGACGCGACAAGTCCATGCCCTGGAACATGCGACAGTTTGGGTGCTGACCCAAATGGCGAGCCGCGCCGCCACGCCCACCGCCATCCATAGCGAATCCCTGGGCGGTCTATCCACCGATCGCGGCTTCTATTTGTATGGACACACCGTTACTGCCGATATCAGTCGCGCTACCCAGATTGCCCTGCGCCGAATTACCGCTGGCGAGTGGGATTTAGCCGTCCATCCTCGCTGTGGCACCAACCTCTCGGTGGGCATGTTGTTGACAGCAGGTCTGGCGATCGGGACGGCGGCAGTCCTGCCCAAAGATCCGATTGGACAATTGCTGGCGATCGGGATGGCGGCAGCAGCAGCGACGCAACTCACGCCAGAACTGGGTGCCTGGGCACAAAAATATGTGACGACGGCGATTCCCTTTAATCTGGCGATCGCCAACATTAGCCCCCAACGGGATGAAATGGGGCGACCGGCGCACTTCATCACCGTCCGCTGGGTGGAGTAACGGTCGCCCTTGATTCGGTGGAATCTTAACTCTGTCCCGCTTGACGGGCTTGCTTCACCATCGCAATCAACGTCTGGTGGGCATCTTCTGAATCCTGCAAGACATGATCGAAGGTGATCCGAATGGGAGCCGTCTGACCCTCAACTTCGGTGAGTAGGGTCATTCCTTCCGGGTCAATCGACTCCATTTTGGCACTGGTTGCGGTCGCCACCTGACCATACACGCGGGCATACAGCGCGATCGCGTCCGCATGGTCATCATTCATGTGGGTACAAATGCGTTGGCTCACTTCGGGGGTAATCGGGTCTGCCATGATGGTTCCGGTTGCTGTACGTTCACAGTCCAGAATATCGAAAAATGGACAGTTGCGCCTGCCCCTATTGCGATCGCGGATCGAACCCATCCCGGAGGCCATCCCCCAGCAAATTGAAGGCCAGCACCATCAGGGTGATGAACAGGCCAGGGAACAAAGTAGTCCAGGGGGAGGTGAGAGAATAGCCGCCGCGAAAGGCATCCGCCAACATGGTGCCCAGTTCTGGCGTGGGCGGTTGGGCACCGAGTCCTAAAAAGCCCAGTCCGGCGGCTTCCAGGGTGGCAGTCCCAATGGCTAAACTGGCTTGCACAATGATGGGTGCCAATCCTGCCGGGAGAATGTGCTGCCAGAGAATTTGCACCGGGGTCGCGCCGAGTGCCTGCGCTGCCTGGACAAATTCCTGCTGCTTCAAAGACAACACCATCGATCGCATCAGCCGAATAAAAATCGGCACCTGCACAATCGCGATCGCGAGCATGGCACTGGTCAAACTGGGGCCAGTGACCGTCACAATCGCGATCGCCAGCAGAATCGAGGGAAAAGCCAGCAAAATATCGGTGATCCAGTTAATCACCAGTTCCACCGTGCCGCCGACGTAGCCCGCCACCAGTCCCAGCGGCACTCCCAGCACTAAGCCTAAGCCCACAGACCCGACACTCACCCACAGCGACGTGCGAATGCCGTACCAGACGAGCGTCAAAATGTCGCGTCCCAAGGCATCCGTGCCAAACCAGTGGTCAGAGCTGGGCGGAACTAATCGCGCCAGATAATTGCGATCAGTGGTCGGGTCATAGGGATGCAGGATGGGAGCCAACAGCGCCAGCAACACCAGCCCGATCGCCAAAATCAGCCCGATCTTGCCAGCGGGCGATCGCCAAAATCGCTGCCAGGATCGGGTTGCCAACATTGTGTTTGGACTGAGCGTTAATCGCAACATCTACGAATATTGCACGCGCGGATCAATCACAGCATAGGACAAATCCACCAGGAGATTGATCAACACAAAGGCGATCGCGACAAACACGACACCGCCCTGCACCACGGGATAATCTCGCTCCAAAATGCCCTGATAAATCCAGGAGCCTAACCCGGACCAGGCAAAAATGGTTTCGGTCAAAATTGCGCCCCCCAACAAGGTGCCAAATTGCAAACCTGTGATCGTGCTGACGGGGAGTAAGGCATTTTTCAACGCATGCTGGCCGACGACGCGCCACGTCGGCACCCCTTTCGCTCTGGCTGTGCGAATGTAGTCCTGCGAGAGCGCATCCAGCATGGCACTCCGAGTAATCCGCGCCACGATCGCCAGCGGAATGGTGCCCAGCGTGATCGCGGGTAAAACCAAATGCGCCAACACATCCACCAGTGCGCCGCCATTCAGTTGCAGCATGGCATCCAGGACATAGAAGCCCGTGAGCGGCTGAAAAGTCAGTCCGGCATCGACACTGATTCGCCCACTGGCAGGCAACCATTGCAAGTTGACCGCAAACAGGTAAATCAGCATTAACCCCAACCAATAAACGGGCAGGGACACCCCCAGCAGAGAACCCGTCATCGTCAGTTGATCTACCCACCGATTTTTATAGACTGCGGCCAGCACACCCGCCGGAATGCCAATGGTCAGCGCCACCAGCATCGCCGCGATCGCCAGTTCAAAGGTCGCCGGACACCGCACCCGCAACTCATCGGCGATCGGAATGCCGCTCATGATGCTGGTGCCTAAATTCAACTGCACTAGGTTGCCCAGAAATTTGACGTATTGCACCCACAGCGGTTGGTCTAATCCCAATTGCCGCGTGAGGGCTGCCACCTGATTAGGCGTTGCTCGTTCGCCCAAGAGCACGACGGCTGGCCCACCGGGAATGAAATGTAGAAATCCAAACACCAGCAAGGTAATGCCCAATAAAACAGGCATCAGGCTGAGTAACCGCTTGATCAGATAAAGTCCCATGTGCCTCCTGATTCATGCTAGGAGATGTACCCCCCGATTCGCCGCAGGAGACGTACCAGCGGTACGTCTCTACAATTGTCTCTTGGTTTGACTTTAATGCAGATCGGCTTCCCAAACGGCAATGTAGATGCGGTCTTTGTCATTCCGTTCGATCGTGCCTTTGAGGGTGCCCGTATTGAAACTGGCCTGATTGGTCTGGCGATTCCAGACGTTGGTGAGATCCTGTTCAATCGGTGCAGTCAAGCCACCCCCCAACATCCCATTGAGCGTGTCTGCCATGACGGTGCGATCGACGGTTTGAGCGAAGGAAGCTTCCGTCTGCCGCACTTTCGTCGTGGTCGGATCGTAGATATACGCCACTGTGACCTCGTTCGGCACCAGGTCATACAAGGCCGATCGCGTATTCGCCCAATAGCCCTCACCAGACTGCGTGGGTTCGCCCAGTTGCCCCCGAATGCTATCCATACTGGTGCCTGTGGGAAAGGCGGGGACGGATGGGGTGGAAGG
>JAIXVO010000360.1 GCA_027482985.1 Cyanobacteriota bacterium | reverse complement strand
GATTCAACAAGGTTTTTTTGCCCGCGCCCAGATAGCCTGTCAAGACTGTAACGGGAACCGCCATAGGGGTTTCAGTGGTGACCATACTCACACCTGGAGTGACAATGGCTCTCATTATATAGCGTTACTCAATGCCCCAGCGTCGTCGCCAACTGGAGGTGGATTCGCAGGTGGACTGTTGCTGTTCTTGCTGGTGACGGGCGTGGATTTGGGCGGCGGTGTCCGTTAATTGGGGGTCGCGTAAGGGGATGGCGGCGCGGGTTTGGAGATGTTCTTGTTCCATCGGTGAGAGGGGATGCAACGATCGCCCATCCCAACTGGCGATCGTGCCCTGGGACCATTCGTGGGGCAAGGCGCGATCGCCCAGGGGGATGGTGCCAATGGCGAGTCCGGTGGCTAGGAGCGCCGATCGCACGGCTGCCGAGCGGGAGTAAGTCGCTAACCGCCCGGTGGAAGCGAGACAGCGGGCGACCCAGGTGAAAAATTCCACGGTCCAGAGTTGTGGGCAGCGGCGGGGCGAGAACGGATCGAAAAAAATGGCATCTGCCTGAAACCCATCGGCAACCAGGGTTTGGATGGTTTGGCGGGCATCTCCCAGGCGTAAATGGGCGTTCAGCGTGGGAGTCTGGACTTGATGAGTGTGGGCGATCGTGGTCAAAGCCTGCTGCACTGGAGTAGACCAGAGTTGCAGGTAGTCCGGCGTGAGGGCCGCGATCGCGACTGTCTCATCCAGTTCCAGTCCTGCCCACTCCACAATACAGGTGGGATGCGCCGCCCAAATCACTTCCAATGCCGCTGCCGTGTTGTAACCCAGTCCGTAACAGACATCCAGCAACCGGATTGATCCTGATGCCGCTGTTGCAACTAAATCCGTGGCCTGGGCAAACTTCTCAAAGGCTTCCGACTTGGCTCCGTGCCGACTGTGAAACGCTTCGCCAAATTCTTCCGAGAAAAAAGTAAATGAGCCATCAGCAGTTTGTTGCGGCTTCCAGGTGCCAGTCATGACAACGGACTCCGCTGCGTGACATCCGTCCGGGCGGCATCCGGCAACCAGACCCAAAACGTCGTGCCCGTCCCGACCTCACTTTTGACGGTAATATCCCCCCCATGCAATTCCACACACCGCTTCACGACGACCAACCCCAACCCCGTCCCCTGAATCGCGGTGGCATTTTCCCCCCGAAAAAACGGCTCATACAAATTCGGTTGATCGGTCGAAGTAATGCCAATCCCGCGATCGCTCACTTGAAATACCACGCCCCCCGCTGCCGTCCCTAATTGCAATTGAATCTGGGAGCCTTTGGGCGAATATTTCATCGCGTTTAACAACAAATTGCTGAGGATAGAAAACAGTAATTTCTCATCCAAACTCACCATGCCGCACCGTCCCTGACTGGTGAACTGGAGTTCAGTGGCATTGGCATCCGAGAGTTGCAGATCTTCCACCAAATTCAGACAAAAGGCTTCCACATCCAATGGTTGCGGATTGAATTCCAGGTTGCCCGCTTCGGCGCGAGTCAGAGTCAGCATATCGGTGAGGTAGTGGGTCATCAACTGGGCGGCAGATTGGATGCGGTGAATATTTTTGTGGCGGCGATCGCTCGTCATCTGGGGATTGGGTTCTGCCAACATTTGCGCGGAGCCGAGAATAATACTGAGGGGCGTGCGAAATTCATGGGACACCATCGAGAAAAAGCGCAACTTCAAATCCACCAATTCTTTTTCCTGTTCCAAGGTTTTTCCCAGCGCTTCTGCTGCCTGCCGTTTCAACAATTGGCGATACAGCAACCCGCCCCCCAATGCCAAAATCCCGAAACTCAAACAAGTGACCACAGACTCCAGCAGCATGCGGGTTTGAATATTCACTTGAGAGGACAGCAACCATTGATGCAACGACTTTTCCTCCGCCCGTTGCATATCCGCGATCGTCGCTTGAATTTCCCCCCGCAACGTCACACTTTCATTCGTAATTGATCGCTGCATCGACCAGGCCCCGCGATCGCGCTCATACACCTGAATCGATTCTTCGAGCAATCGCAACCGTTCATCCAGGAGAATTTTCAATCGATTGAGCCGCGTGGTTTGCTGGGGATCAGCCGCTAATTGTTGTTGTAACGCCTGCATTTCCAGCGCTAAAGCCGTCAATGCCGTTTCATAGCGATCCAGTTCATAGCGATCGCCCCAGATAATATAGCCGCGTCGCGCCGACTCCGCCACCGTCATGTCGGCAAACACTTCGACTAAATTTCTGATAACCTCGTAAGTCTCACGGGAACGATTGGTGCTCTCAATGAGTTGGGTGGCATTTTGATAAGACAGGCCATTCACGCCCGCCATCAGCAGCGCGGCGGCACTGAATCCCACCACCAACCATTTCCCTTGAGTGAACCATTGCATGGGCCAACGCAACCGAATCATGAGCGCTTGCCTATTTTAAAGGGAGTCCCTGGCATTATGCGAATTCTGGTCGTGGAAGACGATGGGCAATTGGCGGAGATGTTGACCGAAGCATTACGCGATCGCCAATATGTGGTGGATGTCGCTCAAGATGGCGAAACCGCCTGGAATTGGGCGGACACCCTCGACTATGATCTCGTCATTTTGGATGTCACCTTACCCCGGTTGGATGGCCTCAGCCTGTGTCAACGGTTGCGCCAGCAAAACGCGACTCTTCCGATTTTGATGCTGACCGCCCGCGATACCGTCGCGGACAAAATTAACGGGCTAGATGCCGGAGCCGATGATTACGTCGTCAAACCCTTCAACCTGCAAGAACTAATGGCCCGGATTCGGGCTTTGTTACGTCGGGGGGCGATCGCCGTCAATCCCGGTTTACGCTGGGGCGATTTGCAACTGGATGCCAGCACCTTTGAAGTCAAATACGCCGATCAGCCGCTCCGACTCACCCCCAAAGAATTTGCCCTACTGGAATTGCTCATTTCCACGGGGCGGCGGGTTCTGAGCCGAACGGGAATTATCGAACATATTTGGTCACTCGATAATCCCCCCACAGAGGAAACTGTCAAATCCCACATCAAAAGTGTGCGGCAAAAACTCAAGCTGGCAGGCGCACCGGAAGACTTCATCGAAACAGTCCATGGGTTAGGCTATCGCTTGAAACAAATCGCTTAAGTCGCAATCTCCCCGATTTCTCCCCGATTTCTCCCCTAAATATTGCTCCTGCCCCCCCTAAAGTAATTCCAGTGAGCATACACCCTTTAGCTCTGGTGAATGG
>JAIXVO010000456.1 GCA_027482985.1 Cyanobacteriota bacterium | reverse complement strand
CGCCATATTGATATTTGAGAGAGGATTTTTCAACTCCTGCACAAAGTTCTTAAGAAAGTCACCCTGGGTGCTAAGAAACTGTTGGAGGTTCTCCACTTCTTTTTCCAACTCTTCGGCACGGCGGCGTTCCACTTGATATTGATCCAGGAAGGCGGCATGTTTGGCTAACCGCGTGGCGATCGCTTGGAGCAATTCTTCGGCTTCATAGGGCTTCGAAATATAATCATCTGCCCCCAACGCCATGCCCTCCCGCAGATCCAGGCGATCAGCTCTAGCGGTCAGAAAAATAAAGGGAATCGCGGCGGTGGTGTTGTCCTGACGCAATTGTTGTAAAACCCCAAACCCATCGAGTTCGGGCATCATCACATCACACAAAATCAAGTCGGGTTTAAATTTTTGAGCAAGTTTGACACCGATCGCACCATTTTCAGCCACCAGTGTTTGAAACCCTTCTGCTTCTAACAAATCGATCGTGTTATCACGAACTAAGGGTTCATCTTCAATGACAAGGATCTTCATGGCAATTCGCAGGGGACACCCCAACGGGAAGTTTAACTACAAATAGTGTACCCTCCCCTTCATGGCTAGTAACGGCGATCGTGCCACCCTGCAAATCCACCCATTTTTTCACGATAGTCAGTCCTAATCCAGTCCCCGAAATGGTGCCCACATTCCGTCCCCGATGGAAAGAGTCAAAAATATGGGGAACATCACTCAGGGGAATGCCAATGCCTTGGTCTTGAATTTGAAACACCCAAGTACCTACTTCCTCACTGACAGAAAACTGCACTTCGGTGCCAATTGGGGAGTATTTAATCGAGTTCGATAGTAAATTAGTTAGAACTTGCTGGAGCATTTTTTCATCGAGGCAAGCAACTGGCTGTTGACCCGTCCAAGCAAAATGAATTTGATGTTGATCGTTATCACTTAGAAGTAAATCTGTCACCAGTGTTTGACAAAACTGAGGCACATGCAGAGGAGCTGGTTGATAGAGTAGTTTATCAGCTTCGGCTTTACTGAGCACCAGAATATCATCTAACAATTGAGTCATCCGGCGACCAGCAATTTGAATGCGTTGGAGATGGGTTAACTTTTTCTCTTCAGTCCACCGCTGGCTGTAGTTTTCCAAAAGTGCTGCCGAGGACATGATCACCGTCAGGGGAGTCCGAAATTCATGGGAAGTCATGGAAATAAAGCGCGACTTCAGTTCGCCTAATTCCTGTTCTTTCACCAGTGCTTGCCGAATGTCCACTTCCGATTGTTTGAGATCAGTAATATCCGTTTGAATGCCGACAAAATGAGTCAACACATGATCCACATCATAGATCGGGGCAATGCTCAACTCATTCCAGAATAGGGTGCCATCTTTGCGGTAGTTCTGGAGCGTCACGGTACAGGGCTGTCCCGCTCGGATCGCGGCTCGTAAGGTTTGTAACTCAGACTGAGCGGTGTTAGTAGACTGTAAGCAGCGGCAGTTATGCCCAATGATTTCGGATTGGGTATAGCCAGTGATTTTTTCGAAGGCGAGGTTGGCGTAGATGATGGGGAGGTCAGGTTGACTCGCATCACAAATGACAATACCGTTATTGCTGGCCGCGATCGCCCGATCGCGCAGCTTCAGTTGCGTCTCCATCCGGTGGCGTTCTTGAATTTCCTGCGACAGTTGATCAATTGTCTGCTGTAGCGCGATCGTCCGTTCCTGCACTTTGAGTTCCAGCTCACTTTTAGCCGTTTCTAAGACCGCCTGTGCTTTTTTATAGATTGTGATATCTCTGGAAAACACCGAAACGCCGACGATCTGTTGGGATTCGTGAGCGCGAATGGGATTGCAAGCGACTTCCAGATACCGTCCCTGGCTCGTGGACACCTCAAATTCTGTGATAAACCGCTCTCCCAGTAAGGCGCGATCATACAACGATTGCCAATACTGTTTCCCCGCAGGCGGCAAGTAAGCCAAAATCTCACAGCCTGGCGTTAATATCTGATCAAAAGTTTTTTGGAAACACTTCCCAAAAGCGGAGTTAAGTGAAACTAGGCGATATTCTTGATCGACCGACCAGATAAAATCTTCGGTGTTTTCAATCAGGGCTAACGAATTGGCTTGACTCTGGCGCAGCGCCTCTTCAGCTTCTTTGCGATCGCTAATATCACGCACCAAAATGAGGACTTCATCATCATTGATGGCACTGATTCGCGCTTCTTGAAACACGGTTTTGCCATCAATTTGCAATTGCATTTCGTGGAGCTGGACTTCCCCCGTTTGTAAGGCTTGCTGGGCTAGTCGGAGTCGTTCTTGCGCTAGGTGAGCGGGCAATAAATCAGCAAAGTTACGGCCAATAGCGGCCTCTGGCGTAAATAGAACTTGAAAACCAGGCGGGTAGCGAAAATCCAGACAAGTGCCGATTTTTGTCATTCGAATCATTAAGTCGGGGATGGCTTCTACCAAGGCCCGATTCGTGGCTTCGCTTTGCAATAGTGCCGCTTCTGCCTGTTTGCGGGCAGTAATATCCACTGTGTTCCCCACAACTCGCACGACCTGCCCCGTGCCATTGCGCAAAATCATCGCCTGATCATGCACATAGACATATTGATCCTGACGATTGCGAATCCGATATTCCAGGCTAAACCGATTCGCCGTTTGCAATGCAGTGGTCATGATTTGCACTGCGCGCGGAGCATCTTCTGGGTGAATTCGCTCGTTCCACCACTCGCTAGTGGGTTCACATTCATCGGGGGTAAAGCCGAGTTGTGTGCTGACCCCTTGGGAGCGATCGATATAATTGCGGGCAACATCCCAGTCATAAATCGTACTGTTGACGGCGGTGGTAGCCAGGCGATACCGCTCATTCGCCTGACTTAAAGCCAACTCTGACTGTTTGCGATAATTAATATCACGGACAATGACCAACACTTCATGACTGCTGACCGGACTGACGCGAGCTTCCTGATAATGCAGTTCGCCATCAATTAGCAATTGACACTCATAATTCTGGACAACGCTCGTTTGGAAGGCTGCTTCCACCTTGGTCATGATATCTTGCGCCACATCAAACGGCAGTAGTTCGTAAATATTTTTGCCGATCGCCGTTTCTGGCGTGTGTAACACTTTGGAATTTTTGGACGGTTTGAAATCTAAATAAGTGCCCGTCCGGCTGAGGCGAATCAACAAATCGGGTACGGTTTCTAGCAAGGCGCGGTTGGTCGCTTCACTTTGCAGGAGTTGCTGCTCCACCCGTTTGCGATCGCTAATATCGCGCACCACCATTAACACTTCATCGGCTTGAATCGGCACAATATAGGCTTCTTCGTAAGCCACCACGTTTTGCTTCTCCAATTGAAATTCAAACACCTGCGCGTCCCCGGTTTGGAGAGCCCGCTGAATATGCGCCAAATACTGGTCGGCTAAGGGGGTGGGGAGGAGGTCGTGGAGCGTGGTTTCTGGGGTCATAGGAACCGGCACCACTGGCACAAAGTTGCGCTTCGGCTTGAAGTCTAGATAGACCCCACTCCCCGTAATGCGAATAATCAGTTCTGGGTCGGGGGCTTGCAACACCTGACTGGCAACATCCGGCGACCATTGCTTCCCATGGTGCAGCGGTCGGCCAGGGAGCACCGGACGGACGGCCTGCGATCGCCCAGGGATGACGTTAATAGCGGACTGAAAGAGGTTACGTTCCAGGTGATTTAAGCCCTCCTGAATCAACCGCACATGACCACTGATCTCACCCACCGTGACCTGCTGCGATCGCAACGTTTCCAGATGCTTTTGGAGTTCAGCTACCTGCTGTTGTAACTGCTGAATGCACTGGTAACTATTCGCTAGAGGCGTGTCCTCTAGACTCCGTTGCATAGTCATACATTTGTACGTTGAAGGGGGAACAGCCAGCCAACATGAAGAAAAATTCATGAATTTATCAAGTAGTATGCCCGCCTCATGGCCTGAAACTACCGATGAGAAGGGTCGATTTTGAGAGAAAGAGGCAGACCTCGCAGTTTCATCGGCAATTCTTTCTACCTCTAGATTTCACCTTATCGGAGTCGTTTAGGAATGACAATTCGTAATCCACCGATCCGTCGCTTACGGGCAATACGGACAGCTGACTTCGTAAAAATACTGACCCGATCGCAAAGTTCACCCTCCCAGTTGAGTCTGGAGGCTGAATGACTGGCTAATCGCTCCCCGGCAGCTGGGATGATTACGGAATTAGAGCGCGTAGGTCTACTGGAAACACCGAGCCACCAGCTTCCAGATTTCTCACGATGTATTATTTGTTGCGAACTGAAAAGATAAAGCAGTGAGGTTCCCTGAGAAGCACTCGGATCAGCCGTTAAGCAACGTCTGGATGAAAATTTCGGGTGATTTCAAATCAGGTCAAGTTGGATTTATTCACTCATCTGGGGAGTCATTCTTGACTTGCTGCCGTATGGTCATGTCACACAGCTATTTTTTACAGTCAGTGTTCAACCCAACCTTCAATTTGGGCAAGGGATTGCAATTCTCGATCTTTAACAGTAGTCCTTATTTGATGATTGCCACCGATCGCCAGGGCACCATTCAGGCGATTAATCCAGCCGCCCAAACGCTCCTGGGTTACTCGGCAGCCGAAGTGGTAGGGCGATTTACCCCCCTCATGTTGCACGACCCGGCGGAACTGTTGCTGGCTTTTGATGCTGACCCAACCCACGAACACCCGTCGCATCGACCCAGTGTCGAAATGTTGCTGGCTGAAGCGCGCCAGGGCATGACGCAGGAACAGGAATGGACGTATCTGTGTCGCAATGGCGATCGCGTCCCAGTCTGTATCACGATTACGCAAATTCAAGATGACTATAACAATTTGTTGGGATTTTTGTTGAGCGGGCGCGATCTGACGGCTGAGAAACAGGCGCAATTGGCGACGGAAAAGAGCGATCGCCATTTTCGCCGGATGGTGGGCAATGTGCCGGGCATGATTTTTCAATATTTGCACCAGGCTGATGGCACTGAATCCTTTCCGTTTGTAGGTTACTATTGCCGCACGCTGCTCGAAATTGCACCAGAAGCGATGCAGACAGATGCTCAAACTTTTTGGCAAATGGTGCATCCGGATGATCGGTTTGCGTTCACAGTCGCCTCCAACGTTGCAGCTCAACAATTGCAGCCCTGCGAAACTGAGTTGGAGGTCGCCATGCCATCGGGTGGCGTGAAGTGGATTCAAACGATCGCCCGCCCCACGCCCCAACCCAATGGCGATGTGATTTGGGATGGGGTGATGGTGGATATCAGCGATCGCAAGCAGCTCGAAACGGCAACCCAACACCTCGCGGCAGAACTGGAAATACGGGTGCAGGAGCGCACCGAGGAGTTACAAAAAGCCTATCAAGAACTGTCGTTTCTAATTGAGAATTTTCAATTGGCGGTGATTGAGTGGGATGCAAACTGGCAAGTGCAGCGCTGGTCACCGGAAGCAGAGCAGTTATTTGGCTGGCAGGCGGCGCAGGTGATGGGGCAATCTCCGACGACGTGGCCCTTTGTCCATGAAGCCGATCAGTCGATCGTGCAGGCAACCATGGCAGCGCTGCTGGCGGGGACGCAATCGCGCGGGAAGTATGCCATTCGCAACTACACTGCTGAGCACGGGATTGTGCATTGCGAGTGGTTCCATTCGGCGCTCGTGGATGACCAGGGGCAACTGGTATCGGTGTTGTCGTTGGTGTTGGATGTGACGGAGCGCAAACAGGCAGAGGAAGAGTTGCTGGCTTCCCAACATCGGTTTGCGACCGCCTTTCATCGCAGTCCTGCCGCCCTATCGATTACGACGTTCCCAGACGGAATGCAACTTGATGTCAACGAAAGCTGGGTTCAAAGTACGGGCTACACGCGGGAGGAGGCGATCGGGCGGCAATCATCGGAACTGAAGTTTTGGCAAGATCAGGCAGAACAGGCAGCATTTATCCAACTGCTGAGTGAACAGGGATCT
>JAIXVO010000804.1 GCA_027482985.1 Cyanobacteriota bacterium | reverse complement strand
GACGGGCTGTTGCAGTATGCCGCGATTCGCATTTTTGGCGATACCGTTGTTAAGTTTGTCGATCGCAGCCAGTACCAGGGCGTATTTGCCCCCGGATTTAAGCGCCGGGAAGGAATGGGGCATCAGTCCGCTGGGTTGAAGAGCATTGATCACATCGTTGGGAATGTTGAGTTTGGAGCCATGGATCGCTGGGTCGAGTTCTTCGTGCAAACGATGGGCTACGACTTGCATCTGCACTTCGATGACCAAGCCATTTCTACAGATTACTCGGCACTGATGTCAAAAGTGCTGCAAAATGGCACCAAAACGGCTTTCAACATTAATGAACCAGCGGTCGGGAAACGCAAATCGCAAATCGAAGAATACCTTGATTTTCATCATGGTCCCGGCATTCAACACATTGGATTAGCCACAGAAAACATTGCGGCGACCGTTGTCCAACTGCGGCAAGCTGGCGTTGAATTTCTGCCCATTCCCAAAACTTACTACGATGGCCTGGGGGATTGGGTGCAAGAGATTGAATTGCCGGTGGAAAAACTCTGTGAGTTAGGCATTTTGGTTGATCGCGACCAAGATGGCTACCTGCTCCAGTTGTTCACCAAGCCCGTGGGCGATCGCCCCACCTTGTTCTTTGAAATCATCGAACGTCACGGTGCCAAAGGCTTTGGCGCGGGTAACTTCAAATCGCTGTTTGTGGCACTCGAACGCGAACAAGCCTTACGCGGCAACCTGTAACCCGCTGCACTGTGGCGATTCAGGACATGGCTGAAGGATAGAAGTTATGGGTAATGGATGTTCTGCCATTACCCATAACTGGTGGTTGCCAGATTTGCCAAAATCTCTCTGAAGAAAGCAGAGATTCACGCCAGCTTTGACTACATTGGGTAGCAGTGTTGGTGAGAGTCAGCCGATGAATGTTCAACGTGCCAGTGGGGTGCTTCTGCATCCCACCAGTTTGCCCAGTGCGCATGGGATTGGTGATTTAGGTGCAGCCGCTTATCAGTTTATCGACTTTTTGGCGGCAAGTGGCCAAACTGCATGGCAAATTTTACCGTTAGGGCCAACGGGCTATGAGCATTCTCCCTACATCATGAATTTCAGCACCTTCGCTGGAAATCCCTTATTAATCAGTTTAGAAACACTTTGCGAACAAGGATTGATTGAGCGCGATCGCCTCTTTCCGTTAGAGACTGACACCCCTGAAGCCGTTAACTTTGACCAGGTCATTCCTCATAAAATGAGGTTTTTGAGAGCGGCATTCGACCAGTGGCAGGCACATTCTGGGCCAACGCTAAAAAGTCAGTTTCACGCATTTTGTCAAGCCCAAGCCTGGTGGTTGGATGACTTTGCGTTGTTTATGGCTCTGTTAGCGGCTCATAACGGTCAAGCCTGGAACGAATGGGATCCCGCGATCGCTCGGCGAGAACCCACAGCCTTACAAGCAGTAACCCGTGACCTGCAAGACTCAATTCAATTTCACCAGTTTTTGCAATATCAATTTTTTGCCCAATGGTCACAATTGCGGCGTTATACCAACGATCGCCACATCCAAATCATTGGCGATATTTCCATCTACGTTTGTCACAACAGTTCCGACGTGTGGGCGGCTCCCGAATTATTTAAACTCGATCCGCAAACTCTGGCTCCCACTTATATTGCGGGTGTGCCGCCCGACTACTTCAGTGCTACGGGCCAACTGTGGGGCAATCCGGTGTACGACTGGGACAAACTTCAGCAAACGGGTTATGACTGGTGGATCAAACGCTTTCAGGCCACCCTGCAATATGTCGATATCGTGCGCGTCGATCATTTCCGTGGCTTTGAAGCCTATTGGCAGGTGCCTGCTGGCGAGTCAACCGCCATTAACGGCGAATGGATTAAAGCACCCGGTGAAGATTTTTTCACAACTCTAGGCGATCGCCTGGGGCAACTGCCAGTCCTCGCTGAAGACTTGGGTATCATCACGCCGGAAGTGGAGCAATTGCGCGATCGCTTCCACTTCCCCGGCATGAAAATTCTTCAGTTTGCTTTTAGCGAAGGAGCTGACAATTCCCATTTGCCCCACAACTATGTGCCCAACAGTGTGGTTTACCCCGGTACGCACGACAACGATACCGCGATCGGTTGGTGGGCTACTGCAAGTGATTTTGAAAAGCAACTGCTGACTGACTATGTGAATTACAATAACAGCCAGGATTTGGCAGAAATCAATTGGGTGCTGATGCGGCTGGCTCTGGCATCCGTTGCCAAACTGGCGATTCTCCCCCTGCAAGACATTCTGGGCTTAGACGGTCGCGCTCGGATGAACGATCCCAGCACCAATGCTGGTAACTGGCGCTGGCGTTACCCCAGTTCTAAGTTATTGACAGCCGAACTCAGCCAAAAACTGCGGCAATTAACTGAGTTCTATGGACGCATCAAGCTTGATTAAGCGGCAAACCAACGAGCAATCTCACCGGCAAAACCAGGTAATAAGGGCGACGTGATGCGATCGCTGCCTAACAATGTGGACACTTGCACCAGTTGGGCTTCATTGCGGCGATATACTTCCACCCGTTGCGCGATCCGATCCACAATCCAATATTCGTGTACGCCCTGAGTCGAGTAGAGTTTCAGTTTCGCCAAGCGATCTCGATCTTCGTTTGTTTTTCCGGGTGACAACACTTCTACGACTAATTCGGGTGCCCCCTGCAAATGTCCGGCCTCATCTGCAATTTGGGCTAATCGCTCCCGACTGATCCAAATGACATCCGGAGATACATTATCCGCATCTGAAAAGATTAATCCTGGCATGATGGAGGCTTCACCTAAACCTGTTGCCAGTGACCAATAATCTAAATCTGCAAAAATTCGTCCGGTGACTTGTTGATGTTTATGATGGGGCGATCGCGTCACAAATAACTCTCCATCAATGATCTCATACCGAATCCATTCGTTCTCAGGCAGCGCCTCTACGTCTCGAATGGTCCATCGAATTCCGCTAGTCGTCTGGTTCACGATTTTTCTCCCAGGCATCAGGCTGTTTTCATTGTAGAAGTACACTCATCGAACTGCGATCGCCCTTTGCCCTCCTGCTTCACCCCCAAATCGCGATCGCCCTTTGCCCGCAGCCCATGTGATCGCAGTTCGATGCCCGTCCTTTATGATGGAACAGACAGCCTTCCAAGCCATGCGATCGCGCGTTGTTATAGGTCAAGCCATGACGCAAGCGAAACCTCAATTTGCCAGTTTTGCAGACTATTTGGCACTCGATCCCGGAGAATTGCCAGAGGGTAGATTTGAGTATGTCGATGGAGAGTTGCGAGAACTCATGCCAGAATCCAGTTTGAATGATGAAATTGCTACCTACCTGTTTCTGGCGTTAGTTGCGATCGGCATTCCCTTTCAATTAATCAAAACGGGAACCTGTGAAGTGGAAGTGGTGGGCAGACCTCGAACCCGCATTCCTGATTTAGTCATTTTGCGAGAAGAACACCCCGCCCTGACGCGACGGCGACTCACAATTACCCGTGAGATGCCACCCCCGCGCTTAATTGCTGAGGTGATCAGTCCCGGTGTCCAGAATCGCCAGCGAGACACAATTGACAAACGTCGTCAATATGCTGAAATTCAGGTGCCGGAATACTGGCTGATTGATCCAGAAGGGCAAACTGTGACTGTTTTGCAGTTAGTTAATGAAGCCTACCTGGCAGCTGGCGTGTTTCAGGGAGCAGACCCGATTCAATCGATCGCGTTGGGCACACTGCCGTTCACTGCGGCTCAAGTTTTAGCGGCTGGCGCATAGTTGGCTCACTGGACTCTGGCAAACCAGCGGAGCAAGACTCTCGCTAAAGCTGCCGAATCATGCCGAACTTGCCCCGTCTCCGGATCTTCATCCATCACATTGGCGAGGATGATGCGCCGTCCTAAGCGCCCAATGACATCGCGATCGATGGGCACAGGATTCGAGTTTTCGAGGGCGTACCGTTGCAGTGCTTTGGCTGTGGGGGGTTGTTTGTGGACTAGAACCGCTTCAAACAGGCGTTTGCCACAGGCACGATCGATCGCGCGAATATGATCCCCCACACTGTAACCCTGCGTTTCCCCTTCCTGGGTCATGATGTTACAGACGTAAATCCGGGGCGCTTTAGACTGCGCGATCGCCTCGGCAATCTCCGGCACCAACAAATTCGGAATAATGCTGGTGTAAAGGCTACCGGGACCAATAATAATGAAATCCGCTTCCTGAATCGCGGTTAAGGCTCTGGGTAAGGCGGCAGGTTTAGCAGGCGTACAACCAATCCGGGCGATCGCCCCTTTCGCTTCTGTAATGTTTGACTCGCCTTCCACATACCGTCCGTCGGTCAACTGTGCCCATAAGCACACATCTTCCAGGGTGGCGGGCAACACCTGACCACGCACTGCCAAGACCCGCGAACTGGCCGCGATCGCCTGCTCCAAGTCCCCCGTAATCTCGTTCATCGCGGTCAAAAACAGGTTGCCGAAACTGTGCCCCGACAGCCCATCCCCGGCTTGAAAGCGGTAGCGAAATAATTCTGTCAGTAATTTTTCTTCATCTGCCAGCGCCGTCAAGCAGTTGCGAATATCTCCCGGCGGCAACACCCCAATCTCCCGCCGTAACCGTCCCGAAGACCCGCCATCATCTGCAACTGTGACCACTGCCGTGATGTTGGCACTAAAACTCTTTAAACCGCGTAGCAAGGTCGATAACCCAGTACCACCCCCAATCACCACAATTCGGGGACCTCGGTTCAAGCGGCGATGCGCCAGCAACACATCCACCAGATCCTCATCCCCTTCCGGCATGAGCACTTCGGTAATCGAACTCAGCGTCCGGGTTTGCCCCCACCACACCAGCAACAAACCGGATGCCATCGCCAACGGCCCACTAATATAACTGGGGACTAAGGTCGCGACTTTTTCCAGAATAAAGCCGAGAAACTGCGTCGTGTAGAAGACGGGCGTGAGCTTCATCCAGATGGCAAACCCGACCGTCGCCAGCAACACGCCACCCGCGCTCAGCAACAACCAGCGTTTGACCAGTAATCCCGGCGCTAACCATTTAAACCACCGATTGACTCGCTGCGGTGTGCGTCCCAAAGATTCGTGCCGTAGGGCATGAATCGCCTGTTTGAGTAAGCCAATGGTCATTGCTCGTTAAAAGATGAAAGGGTAGAAACTGGAAAGGGACAACAACACTGTAAGCGACCGTCGGACGTTTTCCTAGAATAATTTATACATAGATAGCACTACTGAGCCGACAGCGAGATTGGTCATGCGGGCTGGCGCTGAGTTTGAGTACGACTACACTTTTGAGCACGACTATACTTTTGGGCATTACTATACTTGAAGTTGGAAATTTCCAACCTATCCCCCGCTCCAGATTTCACAAAAATCAGTCATGAGGGGGTGCTAGATTGAGCGGGGCGAAAGCCTTCAATCGGGGTACTCCGGTTGTTAAACTAATGGACTGTCGTTGCAGGTTCGCGTTCCGATGGCTGAACCGTTAATTGAGCTGAAAGGGATCTCTAAGGCATTTGGCCAGCAAACGGTGTTAGATGCTGTCGATCTGACCATTTATCGGGGAGAAGCACTCGCGATTATTGGGCCGTCGGGGACGGGAAAATCCACGATTTTGCGGATTATTGCCGGGTTACTGGCTCCCGATGCGGGCGAAATTTATGTGCTGGGACATCGTCGCCAAGGGCTAATTGAGGATCTGGAAGATCCGATCGGGATCGGCATGGTGTTTCAGCAAGCGGCGCTGTTCGATTCTTTGACGGTGGATGAAAATGTCGGGTTCCTGCTGTATGAGCATTCCCGCTTACCCCGTCGCCAAATTCAGGAGCTAGTCGAAAAACGCCTGGAAATGGTGGGTTTGTCGGGCATTAGCGATCGCTATCCGGCGCAACTGTCAGGCGGGATGCGGAAGCGGGTCAGTTTTGCGCGGGCAATTATGGCGAATCCTGAGAACCCGAAGGAAGTCCCTGAAGTCTTACTGTATGACGAACCCACGGCGGGGCTAGATCCCATCGCCTCGACGGTGATTGAAGATCTGGTGCGGCAGTTGCAATGCGCGGAGGGCGGTTGTAGTACTTATGTGATGGTGACGCACCAGGATAGTACGATTCGGCGGACAGCCGATCGCATCGTGTTACTGTATCAGGGCAAAATTCAATGGCAGGGTTCGGTGAGTGATTTAGACCATACGGATGATCCGTTAGTGCGGCAATTTTTCAGTGGCAGTATTGAAGGACCGATTCAGGTGCTAGGGTAAGAAGTCGAATCTGGCACCGGAATCACTCCCCATCGGGGTGAATTAATGATCCGAGAGGACGGCGGGGTCGTTTAAGGAGAGGTTGGGGATGCGATCGCGGACAGTACGAGAAGGTTCAGTCGGACTCTTAATTTTGGCGGGATTACTGCTGTTTGCGGGGATGGCGCTCTGGTTACGCGGCTTCAATCCGGCGAACCGCAGCTTCCGGATCTTCATTGAATTTGCCAACAGTGCGGGGCTGCAAGATGGCGCACCCATCCGCTTTCGAGGTGTGACCGTAGGCAAAATTGTGGGGATCTCGCCCCAACCCAACAAAGTCGAAGTGGAAGCCCAAATTTCGCCCGCCGACTTGATTATTCCCAGTCAGGTGGTGGCGCAGGTGAACCAATCGGGGTTGATCAGCCAGAGTGCGATCGAGTTGGTGCCCACTGTGCAACTCACGGGCACTGTCACGACGAAACCACTGGACAAAGATTGCAATCGTGCGGTGATTCTGTGTAACGATGCGCGGTTGCCGGGTGAAGCGGGGGTGAGTGTGGATGAACTGATTCGCGCGTCCGTCAAGTTTGCCAATACCTATACTGATCCAGCCTTTTTCAAAAATGTGAATTCTGTCGTCGAGAACACTTCGGAAGCGGCGGCAGAAATTACCCGCTTGGCGAAAGAATTTAATCTCCTCACTCAGTCGGCACGCCAGGAACTCCGCACCTTTTCTGCCTCCGCCAGTGCCATTAGTCGCACGGCTGACAAAATTGGCGTGACTGCCGATCAGGTGAATAATTTGATTGCGACTAATCAATCGACCCTGGTCAGCACGCTGAACAACCTGGAACAAACCAGCGTGCAACTGAAGGGCACCATTGGCAGTTTTGGCACCTCCTTGAACCGCGTCCAGCGGGGAGAATTCCTACAAAATCTGGAAACTCTGACCGCGAATGCGGCGAAAGCCTCGGCGAATCTGCGGGCGGCTTCCGATGCCTTGACCTCTCCCGCTAATTTACTGATGTTGCAGCAGACGCTTGATTCGGCGCGATCGACCTTCCAAAATGCCCAAAAGATCACCGCCGATCTGGATGAACTGACGGGTGATCCTGCCTTTCGGAATAACTTGCGAAATTTGGTCAATGGGTTAAGTGGGTTGGTGTCTTCCACCCAGCAATTGCAGCAACAAACCCAAACGGCGCAATTGTTAACCCCCCTGGCGACGGCTTTGAAGAACAAACAATCGGCGGAAATCGTGATTATGCCTGTCACGCCTGAAGCCGCAGCCGCTGTCTCGCCAGAACTCCCCCGCCGCGATCGCTAGCCCGTCGATTCAGCCTTTAGAATAGAGATAGAACTCGTAAAGAAATGTCAAGGATTGCATGGCGGATCAGCTAATTCGGGCAACAGCGGCTAAGGGTGGCATTCGAGCCGTGGGCGTGATTACGACGCGCCTGACGGAAGAAGCCCGACTGCGGCATCAACTTTCTTACCTGGCAACAGCAGCATTAGGGCGCACGATGGCAGCCGGACTCCTGTTTGCCTCCAGCATGAAACGGGCGCGATCGCGGGTCAACATTCGGATTAAGGGCAATGGCCCGTTGGGTGGCATTTTGGTCGATGCGGGGCTGGATGGCACCGTGCGCGGCTATGTCGAGAATCCCAATGTGGAACTGGCTCCCACGCCACAGGGCAAACTGGATGTGGGCGGTGCCGTGGGGCAGGAGGGCTATGTCTATGTGATTCGCGATGTGGGCTATGGCTACCCCTATTCCAGCACTGTAGAACTGGTGTCGGGCGAAATTGGGGATGACCTGACCCACTACCTCGCGACCTCGGAACAAACGCCCTCAGCGCTGATGGTGGGGGTTTTTGTGGATGAAAAAGGGGTTTCCACGGCGGGTGGGCTATTGATTCAAGTTTTACCCAAAGCCGCGCGGGATGAGAGTTTGGTGGAATTGTTGGAGTCCCGCCTCGCGAGTTTGAGTGGTTTCACCTCACTCTTGCGGGCGGGCAAAAGTTTGCAGGACATTTTTGAGCAATTGCTGGGCGATATTGGCTTAGAAATGATGCCTGATGTCCAACTGGTGCGCTTCCATTGCGGGTGTTCGCACGAAAAGGTGTTGGGTGCCCTGAAGCTGTTTGGGACGGTGGAACTCCAGGAAATGATTGAACAAGACAAGGGAGCCGAGGCCACCTGTGATTTTTGTGGCAATCGGTATCAAGCCAGTGAAGCCGATTTGATGCAACTTTTGGCAGAAATGCAAGCCGAAGGGTAAAAGTCGAGTAGAATCAGTCCTTCTTGATGTGCCTGTTCGCTCAATCTTTTGTGTTTTTGCAGGTTGAAGATTAGGATGTCAGGGAGGATGTGAACTGGTGCGGCTGCTCTCCCATTGCTTATGGCTGTAAATTCCGGCAATTCAGACCCAAAATCTCGTCGTCAGGCTGTGCCTAGTCAGGGGGATCGGCAGATTCAGCCCTTTGCCGCCGAAGGTCAGCGGGGTGCGGGTCAGCAACGAGTGCCTGTGACACCCGCAGCGGCGAATGCTGTGGACTCTCCCACCACGATCGCCCCCGAATATCCCCCCTCGTTTACAGAACCCTTTCGCGATCGCCAACCTCGTTCCCGGTCGGTGCGCCGCCTCCGCAAAGGGTGGCTAGCTCGATTTTGGCGGTCCTTGGGTCGCCTTCTGAGGGCAGTGGGACAGTGGTTAAAACGACTGATTTCGAGTTGGCAATTTTTAATTTTTACTGGATTTTTAGTCTGTCTCAGTTCGGCTTCGCTGGCGATCGCCTTTATTTTTCAGTTACCGGGATTACCCAACTGTCCCGCTGTGTTCTGGCCGTTGGCCTCGGCTTCGATGCGCTTCGAGTGTGCCCGGATTGCCGCCAGTAAGCAAACGGCGAAGGATCTACTGGAAGCCATTATGTTGGTGGATGGGCTGCCAGCCGATCATGCGATGCGGGGCGAAGCCGATCGCTTGATTGAGCTGTGGTCGCAGGAAGTGTTGAAGTTAGCGGAAGAACTGTTCCAGCAGGGTGATTTGGAGGGGGCTACGGCGGCCGCTCGGAAAATTCCCGCCAAGGTGACGGCCTATCGGCTGGTCGAAGAACGGGTGAAAACCTGGGAAAAAACTTGGGCAGAAGCCGAAGCGATTTATCACAAAGCGGAAGCGGCTCTGCGAAAACGCGATTGGCGACGGGCGTTTGAACAGGCGATCAACTTGTTGGACATTAACAATCGTTACTGGCAAACGACGCGCTATGACGATCTGAACAACCGCATCAACACGGCCCGAGCGGATGGCAACAAACTGTTTAAAGCTGAGTGGTTAGCGGATCGGGGCGATTTAGCGAGTTTGCAGCAAGCCATCAAACTGGCACAGGAAATTCGCCCAGACAGTTATATTTACGCCCTGGCTCAAGTCAAAATTCAGGCATTCGGTCGCCAAATGTTAGAGCTGGCGCAAAAATCCCTCGATCGTGAAAATCTGTCCGAAGCGTTATCGATTATTAACCAAATTCCGGCAGCGGCTCAGGTCGAGTCGGAGAAGCGGGATCTCACAATTCTGGCGAATGCCCAATCCAATGTTTGGTTAGACTCGGTGGCGGGACTGGAAGCAGCCATTTCCCAGGCACAACGCGTTTTGCCGGGTCGCCCTTACTATGGCAAAGCCCAAACCCTGATTACCCGTTGGCAATCCGAAATTGAAGGACTGGCTCAGCTGGAACGCGCCCGTTTATTGGCACAGAATCAAAGTGTGGATGGTTACATGGCGGCGATCACAGCAGCTTCTCAAGTCGGAGCCGCGAATCCCCGTTGGAATGAAGCTCAGAAGGAGATCCAAAAGTGGCAGGCGGCAATCCAAACGATCTCTGATCGACCCTTGTTGGATCAGGCCGAACAGTTTGCCAGTGTCGGCGATCCTAATTCCTTGCAAGCTGCCGTCAATCAGGCCAGCCAGATCGCCCCAGGGCGGGCACTGTACGACGAAGCCCAGCAAAAAATTCAACAATGGAATGGGCAAATTCAGCGCATTCAGGATCAACCCGTGTTGGATCAAGCCCGTGCCCTGGCATTTTCGGGGAACATCCAGGCCGCGATCGATTTAGCTGAACGCATTCGTCCCGGGCGATCGCTGTACGATGCGGCCCAAGCGGATGTCGCCCAATGGCGCGGTCAAATTCAGGCGCAGGTGGAACAAGTGCAGGCGCAAACCGCTCAAGCCCAAGCCCAACGTAGTTTACAAGACGCGCGTCAACTTGCCAGTGTGGGTAATCCCGTCGCCTTAGCCAACGCCATTCGCCTGGCCAGCCAAATTCCGGCGGCGGGAGCGGTGCAATCCGAAATCAATGCCGCCATTAATGACTGGAGCTGGCAACTGCTGCAACTGGCGCGGGATCAGGCCAATGCCCTCAATGTTGCTGGCGCGATCGGGATTGCCCAACGCATTCCGACCCGCAGCGCTGCCTATACTGAAGCCCAAGCTCAGATTCAAACCTGGCAACAGACGGGCAAACCTTAGGGAAGGCAGAGGGCAGAGGGCAGAAGGCGGAGGGCGAAATGCCTGGTATTTGTTTACCAATGGTAGGGACGTTTGGTGAAACGCCCATCATAAGGACAGCCATTAGACCGCAAGCCATGTGTTTTGCAAAATGCTTCCTTAACCCTTAACCTGGCTGTTTCCTGCTGTCCGCTGCCTTGCCGCTGCCGCCTAAACTGGGCTTAAATTGCGGGACTCCTGGGGCTGGTCAGCCACAAGGGGTTCTCCAGAGAGGCTGAACGGGCGAACCTGGGTGATTTTTACCGGGACGACCTGACCGTGGAGTTGTTGAATGTTGCCTGTGAAGAAGGTCAGCCGATTGCCGCGAGTGCGTCCCATGACCTGCGTTGGGTCTTTCTCGTTGGCGGCTTCTACCAGAACTTCTTCTACTCTGCCGAGATAGCGCTGCGATCGCTCCGCCGCTTTGATGGAGACCAAATGATTGAGCCGTTGCAGGCGATCGCTCTTGACGGTTTCACTCAGTTGATTGTCCCAGAGGGCGGCGGGTGTGCCGGGACGAGGCGAATACGCAGCGGTATTCAACTGATCAAAGCCAATGTCCTCGACCAGTTCCAGGGTTTTTTCAAATTGGGCTTCGGTTTCACCAGGAAACCCGACGATCGCATCCGCACTGATGGACGCATGGGGCATGATCGCCCGAATCGAGTCAATAATGCGGCGATAGCGCTCATGGGTATAACCGCGACTCATCGCCTTCAACAAGTTGTTGTCGCCCGACTGAAACGGGATGTGGAAATGCTCACACACCTTGGGCAACTCAGCACAGGCGCGAATCAGGCGATCGGTAAAATAGCGGGGATGGCTGGTCGCAAACCGGATGCGTTCAATCCCCGGCACATCATGCACGAAATACAGCAAATCCGTCAGCGTGTGTTGATGCCGCCCCTCTGCCGTCACTCCAGGCAAATCCCGCCCATAGGCATCAATATTCTGGCCTAACAACGTCACTTCCTTGAAACCCTGCTGACCCAACGCTTCCATCTCCGCTCGAATCGCGGCTGGCGTGCGAGATTGTTCCACCCCGCGCACATTGGGCACCACGCAGTAGGTACAGCGTTCGTTACAGCCATAAATCACATTCACCCAGGCCGTCACCTGACTATCCCGGCGCGGCTTGGTGATGTCTTCCATGATGTGAACAGGCTCCGTCGCCACCACCTGATTACCGCTCAACACCTGTTCCAGCAAATCCGCTAACCGATTGGCGTGTTGCGGCCCCATCACCAAATCTAGTTCTGGCACGCGTCGCAGTAATTTTTCCCCTTCCTGTTGCGCCACACAGCCCGCCACAATCAGCGTCAAATCGGGTTCTGTCTGTTTCCGTTTGGCTTGCCGTCCCAGATAGGAGTACACCTTCTGCTCGGCATTATCGCGAATTGTGCAAGTGTTATACAGAATCAGATTGGCCTCATCCGGTTCTTCAGCCCACTCAAACCCCAGAGTTTCCAGAATGCCAGCCATCCGCTCCGAGTCGGCTTTGTTCATCTGGCAGCCAAAAGTGGTGATGTGATATCGACGGGAAGCCCTAGACATGGGAGCACAACTACACGCAAAAGGTCAGTATTTCATTGTGCCGTATGTGTTAGGGGAATGGGAAGGGGAGGGAGAAGAAGGGAGGGAGCGGGAGAGGAAGGAAGGGGAGGGAGGGCAGGAGGCAGGAGTTGGAAGGATGGGGGCATCTGCGAGTTGACCTGGCGGGAAACTTTAGATGATTACAAGGTTTGGACATTTTGAGAAAAGTATCAATAGGTCACAGATTCAGTCAGAGATTGATCAGCCTAGCTGAGTCAGGGATAGAACTACCAAAGCCTGTTGTGGATAGTTTCCCGCCTCCTGACCCCCGCCTCCTTGCCTGTCTCTCCCTTCTGACTCCTGACTCCTATCTCCTGACTCCTTCCTCTTCCACCCCCTTCCTCTCCCTCCCAACCATTAAGCTTTGTCACCATATATTTTGAAAGGCTACAGGCTATGTATTCTGAGTCTCAGAGCAGGTTAATTGTTTAGGCTTCGGCGGCAGACCCGGCGGTTGCTTAGGAAGCGGCTGAAAGCGTTGACAGATTGATGCTTCAGATGGTAGCAGCCAAGAGTAAGAGTGTTCGATCGCGTCAAAGTCAAGCGCGATCGCGGGGTCAGATCGGCTGGGCTTGATCAAAATTGCTGAGAGCTTACGTATCGGTTTGTAAAATTTCTGATTTCTCTTATGATGTAAGACATAAAACTCTTCGCTCTAGAGAACCTGCATTTTTAGTAACAACTAGAGGGTTTGAATCCATGACCATAGCAGTCGGACGTATGCAGCCGACTCGAGGATGGTTTGACGTCCTCGACGACTGGCT
>JAIXVO010000041.1 GCA_027482985.1 Cyanobacteriota bacterium | reverse complement strand
CGGGGACACGACGACATAACATTTTTCAGGAAAAAGAGTTCAGACGCGATCGCAAGAATGCCCCTCACAATACAAAATCTATTCTGATCATGACCAGTGCGTTTTTGCGGAAATTCCCGTTAAACTATGTGGGAACTCAGGCTAATTGGCGGAACTCGCAACAGGCTCATGACCGGAACGAACGCTCCAGAACAACCGACTTCAACAGCTGCGGGGGAAATTGCACCCGCGATCGCGGCACGAGTTCAAGAATTGCGCCACCTCCTGCAACAAGCTAGCTATGCTTACTATGTGCTAGATGCGCCCACCCTACCAGATGCCGTCTACGACCAGTTTTACCAGGAATTAGCCGGTTTAGAAACCCAATTCCCAGCCCTGATTCGTCCCGATAGCCCGACCCAGCGCGTGGGTGAACGTCCCGCCAGTCAATTTTACTCTGTCCATCATAATATTCCGCTTTACAGCTTGGAAAATGCTTTTGGTCATGAGGATCTGGCGAAATGGGAAGACCGCTGGAGACGACACCTCAGCAATACTGACCCCACCGCTGCCAGCCGCGCCGCGATCGCCACCCTGGAGCCGCGCTATGTCTGCGAACTGAAGATTGATGGCAATTCCCTCGCCCTGACCTACGAACACGGGCTACTGGTACGCGGAGCCACTCGCGGCGACGGCATCGCCGGCGAAGACATTACCCAAAACGTCAAAACCATCCGCTCCATCCCCCTCCGCTTGCAGATGGAAAACCCACCCGCGATCGTCGAAATTCGCGGTGAAGCCTTCCTCCCCCTCGACTCCTTCCAACACATCAACCATGAACGGGAAGCCGCTGGTGAAGCCCTCTTTGCCAATCCCCGCAACGCTGCCGCTGGCACCCTCCGCCAACTCGATTCCCGCATCGTCGCCCGCCGCCAACTCGACTTTTTCGCCTACACACTGCACATAGGGGCAGAGGGCGGAGGGCAGAGGGCAGAGGGCAACAGCCTGCCAGAGGAGTTTGCTTCTCCCTCCCAACCTCCAACCCTCAACCCCCAACTCCCGATCCCTCCCTCACAACCTCCAACCCCCATCCCCTACCCCCCAACCCCCAATTCCCAATGGCAAGTGCTGCAAACTTTGAAAGCCTTGGGGTTTCGGGTGAATCCGGAGGGGGCAGAGTGTGCCGATTTGGCGGCGGTGATGGCCTATTGCGATCGCTGGTCCACGGAGCGCACCACGCTGCCCTACATGACGGATGGGGTGGTGGTAAAAATCAATGCACTGGCGTTGCAGGAGCGGTTGGGGTTTACCCAGAAGTTTCCCCGCTGGGCGATCGCGCTGAAGTATCCAGCAGAGGAAGCGCCCACCATTGTCGAGCGGATTAGTGTGAATGTGGGACGGACGGGGGCAGTCACGCCGTTGGCAGAAATGAAACCCGTACAGTTAGCCGGGACGACGGTTTCTAGAGCGACGTTACACAATCGCGATCGCGTGTTGGAATTAGACATCCGCGCGGGCGATACAGTGATTGTGCGCAAGGCGGGTGAAATTATTCCCGAAGTAGTGCGAGTGTTGTACGAATTGCGGCCAGCGGACACGCACCCGTTTGAAATGCCGACTCATTGCCCGGAGTGCCACCAACCCCTCGAAAAACCTGACGATGAGGCGGTCACTCGTTGTATTAATGCTTCCTGTCCCGCTATTCTCCGCAAGTCGCTGGAACATTGGGCATCCCGGCAAGCCCTCGATATCGCCGGACTGGGGGAAAAATGGGTGGTGCAACTGGTAGATCAGAACCTGGTGCGATCGGTGGCCGATTTGTATGACCTAACCACAGACCAACTCTTAACCCTGGAGCGGATGGGGAAAAAGTCGGCAGAGAAACTGGTGCAGGCGATCGCGGCTTCCCGCCAACAACCCTGGTCGCGGGTACTGTATGGGTTAGGAATTCGTCATGTCGGGAGCGTCAATGCCCAAGTGCTGACGGCATCCTTCCCGACGGTAACCAGTCTCGCTCAAGCCAGCGTCGAGGAGATTGCCGCCATTCACGGGATTGGCGCTGTGATCGCCGTCTCGCTGCATGACTGGTTCCAAACGCCTGCCAATCAGGACTTAATTGCTCGGCTGCAAACAGCTCAACTGCAACTCACAGCCACCGCGCCACCGCCCGTCTCGCCCAGCGCCACGCCGCTTGCGGGTAAAACCTTCGTCCTCACGGGCACACTTCCCACCCTCAAACGGGATGAAGCTCAAGCCTTAATTCAGCAGGCGGGCGGAAAAGTTACCAGTTCGGTCAGCCAGAAAACGGATTATGTGGTGGTCGGCGAAGATGCCGGGTCGAAACTGCAAAAGGCGCAGACACTCGGACTCACGATTTTGTCAGAAGCTGATCTGTTGAACTTGTTGCCCGCTAGTTAGGGGTCTGTCGCTCCTCAATTTGGCGTGTTTCGACTCCGCTCAACCCTCGTCCACTGCGAGTTGAATGAAACCAAAACCCTCGTCCACTGTGAGTTGAGTGAAACCAAAACCCTCGTCCACTGTGAGTTGAGTGAAGCCGAAACCCACAGCGGCAACTTGACAAACCACTCGCTAGCTTGCGATCGCCCAAATTTTCCCCCTAAACTGGTGGAAAAATCACTGTCGCTAGGAAATTAACGCCTGTGGCCTCGTCTTCAACCCTCCAAACTCACTCGATTTGGCAAAGTATTCGCTTTCTGGTGCTGTGGAATCTCGCCAACACGTTGCCCTGGATCGCCGCTGGTATGGTCTATCGCTATCTGTTACCGATCACCCCGCTCGCCTGGGTCTGTGCCTGTCTCTTTGTCGGGTTCGCCCAATGGCTGGTGTTACAGCGGTACATTGCCGGAATTCAGCAATGGGCAGTTGCCACTTTTCTGGGCGGGATCATTGGCTTCATGGGATTTGCCGCCTCCATTCTGGCGACGGTAGTTGTGCCCCTGCTAACAGGTATTGCCGTTGGCATTGCCCAATGGCTCGTGTTACGGCATAAACTCACCGCTGCCTTCTGGTGGATCGTCGCGACAACCGTCGGCGCGATCGTCGGGATGGCATTGGGCTATCTCGGCCCCAGCCTCTTCAGCTTCTCGGCCTCGAACGCGATCGAGAACACGGTGTTTGTTGTGGGTGTGGGCATTCAAGTGGGGAGCAGTCTGGTTACGGGTGTCACCATGCTCTGGTTATTACGGCGCAATGCCAACCGTAAATCAGTGTTGGAGCAGTGAGGTTTTGGCAAAAATTCGCAGATTTGAATCTACTGGGGTGAGGGGTTTAGCCCACTTGTGGAATACGTGAAAACACAGAAGAATCAAGAGCGATTACTCCTATATGATGTGGCAACTCAGTGATGTTGCCGCTGATTCCCCAAATAAAAAACCGACGGTTTCGGCAGAAACCAATCGGCTAGTCGTGTGTTCCCTGTTGATGACTCGGCTTGCGCTAAGTCTCCTTTAGTATCTCTGGCAACGGGATTTTGAGTTGCGATCCAGATCAAGAATTTTGGTAATTCTAATCACTTTCCTTTAGTGATTCTAATCACTGAAGGAAAGTCACTAACTGTTCTAGTTTTGTCCAAGCCGCGCCGCTGTTGAGAATCACTTTTGCCTGCGTCACTCCTGCTGCCAGCGGATCAGCGGCATCGCCGAAAGCATCTCCCACCTGCAAAGCGAGAGCCGCATTGAGCGCGACAACATCCCGCTGCGCTGGGGTGCCCTTGCCTTGCAACACGGCTTTCAGGATGTCGGCATTCGTCTGCACATCCCCCCCCGCGATCGCGCTTAAGGGAGCAGCCTCCAGACCCAATTCGGCTGGATTGAGCACCTGCCGCGTCACGGCTCCCTCTGCCACCACCGCTAAATCCGTCAGATCCGCTAGACAGGCTTCATCCACTCCTTCCCGACTGTGCAAAATGATGGCGCGATGAGTCCCTAATTGTTGCAAGGCATGGGCGATCGCCTCCAGTAGACTGGCGTTGTAAACCCCAATCACCTGTCCCGTCGGTCGCATGGGGTTAACCAGCGGCCCTAACAGGTTGAACACTGTCCGCACGCCCAGCGTCCGCCGCAGCGGAGCGACTACTTTCAGTGCTGGATGCCAGCCCGGTGCAAACAAAAAGGTAATGCCAACGGCCTGCACCGCCGCTTGAATTTTTTCTGGATGCGCGGTCAACTGCACGCCCAAAGCTTCCAACACATCGGCTGATCCCACCCGACTGGAGGCCGAGCGATTGCCATGTTTGGCGACGGGAATCCCGGCTGCCGCTGCCACAAAAGCCACTGCCGTCGAAATATTGAAGGTCCCAGCCCCATCGCCCCCCGTCCCACAGGTATCAATCAGAGTCGTTAGGCGCTCGGCTGGCGGACTAGGGAGGGCATTGGCTTGGGCTTGCAAGACTGTCGCCATGCCTGCCAGTTCATCGGCCGAAACCCCCTTCGCTTGAATTGCCGCCAGGATTGCCCCGGAGAGCACTGGGGGCACTTGTTCCGTCAGCCAGCCTTGCATCAGTTGCGCGGCTTGATCAGGGGTGAGGGACTGGCGATCGAGGAGTTGCTGCAATAACGCTGGCCACAATGCTGGATCGGTCATTGTGGCAGAAGAAGTTGGAGTTGTTACACTTGGCACCACGGCGATTACGGGAATAAGGATAGAGAGCATCCTACCAAAGACAGAAGTCGGAAGTCTTGCCAGACTCCCGACTTCTCAAGCGATCGCCCAACTTAGGGACAAACGCCGATATTACTTGAACCACCGAAGCCGTTGGAAACCCAACCTTTGGCTGGCGCTTCAATTTCTACCCAGGTGCGTCCTTGCGAGTCGCGGCGGGTGGTGGGAGGTGTGGTGGTCAGCGTCATCCGACCATTCAACCCAACGCCACCCACAGAGGGCGAACTAAGGTTAGCATCGCGGCGAATTACCAACCCTTCCGGCGGATTAATGACCCGGCGGCAACGGCTGGGCGGGGTCGGGGGCGGGTGCGGCGTAGTGCCACCGGCACAAAGCGCCAAATTTGTCGGCAGGCCAAAGCCATTCGAAACCCATCCGGCGGCGGGACTAGCAACCTGGACCCACGTGCGACCGGAGGCATCTCTGCTGGTGGTGGCGGGGTTCGTAGTCAGTAAGAGGCGCTCATTGACACCGACCCCTCCCACCTGCGCGGCACCAGTGGAGGCATTCCGCCGAATAGCCAAACCTTCTGGCGGGTTAGCGACCCGCCGACACAGGGGATCGGAGGGGCTGATCTGACCGATCGCCGGGGTTGCCATGCAACTCGCCGCGATCGCCGCCGCCGCCACCATCACGGTATTTCTACAAAGTTGGGGTTTCATCTTTAAGACAATCTCCTCACAAATCGATCGTTCATTATGCATAGAAATCTCTATCAGCGCCATTAAAGCAGAGATAGTCAGGATCGCAGCGGTTTTTCATGGAGGTTAATCATTGTGGGGAAAGGAAACTCACTGAGGGGCGATCGCATCCAGTGATTCGGCGATCGCCAGAGCACTTTTTCTCTGTCCCATCCCCTATCCTTCTTCTATAATGAGCCTCAGTGCTTTATCCCCTGATGCCCTATGACTCGACGGATTGCAGACCTTTTACGCCACGGCCAACCCCACGAAATTGTGACCGTTCAGGGCTGGGTGCGCACCAAGCGGGAACAGAAGGAATTCAGCTTTGTGGAAGTCAATGATGGCTCTTCGATGGCGGGATTGCAGGCGGTCGTCAGTCAGGATTTACCCAATTACGCCGAAACCATGAGACGGGTGAGTACGGGCGCATCGGTCGAAATTACGGGCACCCTGGTCGAATCTCCCGCCAAAGGGCAACGGATTGAGTTACGGGCACAGTCCATTACCGTGTTTGGGGAAGCGGATGCGGAGACTTACCCGTTGCAGAAGAAGCGCCACTCGTTTGAGTTTTTGCGGGACATTGCCCATCTGCGATCGCGCACCAATACGCTAGGTGCCGTGTTTCGGGTGCGGAATGCCGCCGCGACGGCCATTCACAACTTTTTCCAGGAACGCGGCTTTTTGTGGATGCACACGCCCATCATCAGTGCCAGTGATTGTGAAGGGGCGGGAGAAATGTTCACGGTGACGGGCTTTGACCTGGCGAAAGTGCCTCTCACCCCCGATCAAAAAGTCGATTACAGTCAGGACTTTTTTGGCAAGCCAGCTTATCTCACGGTGAGCGGTCAACTCGAAGCCGAAATTATGGCGATGGCGTTTGCCAATGTCTACACGTTTGGCCCCACCTTCCGCGCCGAAAACTCCAACACGTCCCGCCACTTGGCGGAATTTTGGATGGTGGAACCGGAAATGGCATTCTGCAACCTGCAAGGCGATATGGAATTGGCGGAAGCCTTTCTCAAATACGTCTTTAAGTTTGTGTTGGAAACCTGCCCGGAAGATATGCAGTTCTTCAACGATCGCATCGATCAATCGGTGTTAGAAACTGCCGATAACATCATCAACAATGAGTTTGCACGTGTCACTTATACAGACGCGATCGCGCTGTTGGAACAATCCGGCAAACAATTCACCTACCCCGTCGAGTGGGGCTTAGACATGCAATCGGAACACGAACGCTATCTGGCGGAAGAGTACTTTAAAAAACCCACCATCGTCACCGACTATCCCGCCAAAATCAAAGCCTTCTACATGCGGCTGAATGACGATGAAAAAACTGTCGCCGCGATGGATGTCCTCGCGCCCAAAATTGGCGAAATCATCGGCGGTTCCCAGCGCGAAGAACGCCTCGATGTCCTGGAACGCCGACTGCAAGAAGTGGGACTAGACCCCGCCCCTTACTGGTGGTATCTCGACCTCCGCCGCTACGGCACCGTCCCCCATGCTGGCTTCGGTCTCGGCTTTGAACGCCTCGTCCAATTCATGACGGGCATGGGCAACATCCGGGATGTGATTCCGTTTCCGCGGGCACCGCAGGAAGTGGAATTCTGAGCAAAGGCAGAAGGCAGAGGGCAGAGGGCAGAAGGGGTAACAACAAAAAAAGGCGTAGGGGCGCGACAGGTGAATCTGCATTAGAATCACAATCTCTCCCGTTTGCCACGCCTTCTCAGAATGCAACAACATGTTAGGGGCGTTTGGTTAAACGCCCAAAGGCAGGAGACAATGCTAGGCGCGATCGCAGGTGACATTATCGGCTCGGTTTACGAGTTCAACAATCGGCGCAGTAAGGATTTTCCGCTGTTTACGGAGGAAAGTACCTTTACCGACGACACGATTTTGACCGTGGCAGTGGCGGATGTGATTTTGCATGGGGGCAGCTATACGCAAGCTTTCAAAACCTATTACCAGCGGTACCCGAATCCGACGGGTAGTTATGGGATGCGGTTTGCGCAGTGGGCGCGATCGCCCCAGAGTGAACCTTACAACAGTTTTGGGAATGGCTCGGCGATGCGCGTGAGTCCCGTCGGGTTTGCGTTCAATTCACTGGAAACTGTGTTGCAGCAGGCGAAGGCCAGTGCCGAAGTGACCCACAACCACCCGGAAGGAATTAAAGGGGCGCAGGTCACAGCGGCCTGTATTTTCCTGGCGCGGACGGGCATTGAGCGGACGGCAATTCGCTCCTATGTGGAGACCACCTTTGGCTATGATTTGGGGCGATCGCTAGATGAGATTCGCCCCACTTACAGCTTTAACGAATCCTGCCAGGGCACTGTCCCGGAAGCGGTTATTGCCGCCCTCGACTCGACCGATTTTGAAGATGCAATTCGCAATGCCGTCTCTCTCGGCGGCGATAGTGATACCCTCACCTGCATCACTGGCGGCATCGCCGAAGCCCTGTATGGTGGGATCCCCGATGCGATCGCAACTCAGGTGTTGAACATTCTGGATCAGCCACTGCAAACCATGACCGAGAAATTTCTGAGCCAGCTGCGATCAATCGAGGCTTAAAGGTCAAACTCAAACGTACGAAAACGGCACGAAGACCCAGCAGCAGCCCACCAGTCCCGGAGGGGCAGTGGGATGATTACAGTGGCAAAAAGAAGCGCCACAGCTTCAAAAATAAAATTCCGGCAATGGCTATTCGCTTCAGCTATGGTTTGGGCTGAAAAGCAACAAATTTGCCGTTTAAGCCTTCCACGATCGCGCGCGTGTTGGCAATCAACATCTGCGGGTAGGTGGCAGCTTCACTGGTGGGTGCGCCCAGGCTGTCGGTGTAAAGTTCGCGATCGCTGACCTGGACTTTCGCATCCCGCGCCACGGCTTCAATCAATTTGGGATTCACCACCACTTCCGCAAAAATCGTCGGCACCGCAGATGACTTCACAGCATCCACCAACTCCCGCACCCGCGTTGCTGTCGGTTTCTCTTTCGTACTGATGCCCTGCAACGCGGCATTCACGGGAATATCATACGCTTCTGAGAAATATTTCATCGCATCGTGAGTCGTCACCAGTTTCCGATTCGCTACCGGAATGCTGGCAATTTGGGTCTTAATCCATTGGTGAATTTGAGTCAGTTCGGACTCTAGAGCTTTCCCATTTTGCGTATACAACTCCTTGTTCTCAGGCGCTAACTGCGTCAGAGTCGTAGTTACAACAGCGGCCATTCGGGCTCCATTGGCAGCGCTTTGCCAGACATGCGGATCGGGTAAATCGGCTCCCGCAGCGTGGTCATGATCGTGATCATGATCTTTAGCTGCCGTGGTCTCCTCACCGTGATCATGATCGTGTCCCATGAGTGGTTTGGGCACCGCCTTTTCGCCAACCGCCACCTTTGGCGCTGGATTCGATGTCGCGTTGATCAATTTAATCAATCCCGGCTCAAAGTCGTAGCCCGAATAGAGAATTAAGTCGGCCTGCTCGATCGCCTTCCGGTCGGCTGGCACAGGTTGATACACATGCCCATCCACACCCGGTTGCAGCAAACAGGTCAGATTCACGGTGGCCTCGGCAATTTGCTTTACCAGATCACACAGCACAGTGGAGGTGGCAACGACTTTCGGAGCAGTCGCAGCAGCAATTGCAGACCGACTCGCTGGCGTAGACGTTTCTGGGGGGGGCGCAGGAGTACAACTGGACAACAGCCCTAGCCATATACCTAATACCACTGTGGATAGAGATTTAGCAGGGATGAGAGGCATAATTTTCTAGCTTCAGATGGCGTTCAAAAGTAACTTAACAGAGTTAAAATGAGTATCGTTCTCACTTTGAATGGTTCTCATGTTAGAAGTTCACCAACTGGCTGTCAACTATCGCGGGGTGAAAGGGTTGGACGCTGTGACGTTCCGGGTGATGCCGGGACAGTTGGTGGGCATAGTGGGACCGAATGGCGCTGGTAAAAGTACGATGTTCAAGGCGATGTTGGGCTTGATTCCAAAAGATCAGGGCATCGTGCACTACTGTACCTGTCCGCTCCATCAGCAGTTAGAACGGGTGGCTTACGTGCCGCAGCGATCGCTAATCGATTGGGATTATCCCATTACTGTTTGGCATGTGGTGATGATGGCGCGAACTCGGCAGTTGGGCTGGTTTCGTCAACCGGGACGGGTTGCCCAGGAAACGGTGTCGGCGGCGTTGCGGCAGGTGGAACTGTGGGAGTTGCGCGATCGCCGGATTGGGGACTTATCCGGAGGACAACAACAACGGGTCTTTTTGGCGCGGGCATTGGCGCAACAGGCGGACTTATTTTTGTTTGATGAACCGTTTACGGGCGTGGATGGCAAGACCGAAGCCATTATGCTGCGTGTGTTTGATGAATTACGGCAGGCAGGCAAAATTTTGCTCATCAGTAGTCATGATTGGGGGCAAGCCATCAACCAACTCGATCGCCTGTTGCTTCTAAATCAACGCCTGATCGCCGACGGATCCCCACGCCAGGTGATGACTCCCGAAAATTTACAACAGGCATACGGCACCCATCTCTCTACCCATTGCCAGCCTGAACTCGATCACAATCTATTTTGTTAATCGGAGATCGAGCCATCGCAGTTCTGCCGCAAAACCGTAGCTCAGTTCCCAATCTCATCCAAGAACTGCGATTTCTGAGCGGGAAGGGCGATCACGGTCAAATATGGCGATGTTATGATCATTCAAAGCGTCTAGTCCCAGGAGCGATCGCGTCATGGAACTCGAACACTACTTTGACTTTCTCCGCTCTGATGATATTCGACTCAAAGGCACCCGGATTGGCATTGAAACGATTCTGTATGCCTATATTCATCAGCAACACTCGCCTGAAGCGATCGCCCAAACCTATCCTCAACTCAGCCTCGAACAAATCTACGCCACAATTCTCTACTACCTGCACAATCAGACTCAGATTGCACAATACCTGACCGATTGGCTCAATTACTGCGCTCAAGCCGAACGCGAACAAGATACCAACCCACCCGCGATCTTGACTCGGCTTAAACAACTCAAAGCTGATCGTCTAGCCATCAGTCATGGCTAGATACTTGATTGATGAAAATCTCGCCCCAGCGTACCAAACCCAGCTACGGCAACGTAAACCCGATTTAACTGTTTGGGCCATTGGTGACCCTGGTGCACCGCCAAAAGGGACACTCGATCCAGAAATTCTCGATTGGTGCGAACAGCATCACTTTATTTTAATTACAAACAATCGGCGGTCGATGCCGATTCATCTCAGTGAGCATCTTCAACGGGGACAGCATAGTCCTGGAATCTTTGCCCTCAAGCCCAAAGCATCCTTAGGCTCAGTTCTAGATGATCTAATGCTGATTGCTGAAGTTGATGTTTTGAGTGAATTTCGCGATCGCATTGTCTACATTCCACTGTAAAAGCTGAATTCTTTGTGGCATCTAAGGGGATGAAGGGCGATCTCGTTACAGTTGGCAGGCGGCTTCTAACCAGGCGACTTCGGGGGCGGTTAGGGTGGGGGCAAGTTTGGTGAGGATGGCTTGATGGTAGCGATTGAGCCAGTCTCGCTGCCGGGAATCGAGTTGCGCGGGATCAATGAGCTGCTTGTCAAAAGGGATGTAGGTGAGGGAGTCGAAATAATACCAGGGGGTGGGGGCAGGGGTTTCCGGTGGTGTTGCGGATAGGAGTTCTTGCACCACATACAAATTTTCGATCCGAATGCCGCCCCAACCGGGTTCGTAATAGCCCGGTTCGATACTGTTGATCATCCCTGGTTCTAAAGCTTCATTGACACGCTTACTAATCCCATTCGGCCCTTCATGCACATTCAAAAAGGCTCCCACGCCGTGTCCGGTGCCATGCCCAAAATCGAGTTGTTGGTGCCAGAGGTCAGATCGCGTGATGCCATCTAACTGTGCGCCCGTGGTGCCTTTGGGAAACTTTTGCATGGCGCAGTTGATGTGGGCTTTGAGGACAGCGGTATAGCGATCGATTTGGGTAGCGGTGGGGGTGCCGATCGCGATCGTCCGGGTGTCGTCTGTGGTGCCGCCTGCGTATTGTGCACCGGAATCCAGGAGTAACAATTCCCCGGATTGCAACACGACGGCGGGGTTGGGGGTGCCGTAATGGACGATGGAACTGTTTGCCCCACTCCCCGCGATCGTGTTGAAACTCAACCCTTGAAAGTCGGCCTCTTCCCGGTAATAACCTTCGATCGCCGCTGCCACATCGGCTTCGGTAATCGCCACGCCTGCCTCAATCTGATCCTTGACCCATTTCATCGTGCGGGTTTTAGCTCGACTGGCTTTCAGGTTCGCAGCTTGCATTTGGGCAATTTCGATCGCATTTTTGCGCGCCTTCATGCCCTCAATCGGGTTAGCGGTTTCCAAAATTTTGCAGCGATCTTTGGTCGAACTTTTGAGCAGACGATAAGTGCCCATCGTCGTATGTTTGGGATCGACCAGGACGCGGGTGGAGGGCGATAGTAGGGATGTTAAAGTGCCAGCATAGTACTCGTAGGGCATGAGTTTGACATAGGGTTCGATCGCCTGCTGAATGCTCGACTCAATCCGGCTCAAGTTCGTGAACAGGTAAATTTTGTCCGTTGTGGCGATCGCGTAGGCGATGAACACGGGATTGTAGGGCACATCCCAGCCGCGCAGATTAAACAACCAGGCAATCTGATCAAGTTTCGTGATGGGCAACACGTCGCCATTGGCTTGCTGCATTTTTTCCCGCAGTCGCTTCAGTTTGTCCGGCACCGACTCACCACTGAGCGCATCCGGCACCAAAAATAACGGTGACTGGGCATAGTCTGAAGGCGTTTCCAGTTCTGACCAGGGTCGCTGCGATCGCACGCGATCGACCCAATTCTCCGACACCGCTTCTAACGACACGCCAGCGGGTTCTAGGCGTTTCTGCAAATCTCGATACTGCTGCACTGCCACCGTGAACGGGTCATACCCTACGCGAAACAGTTTGCCCGCCTGACTCGCCGCTTTGCCCAACGTTTCCAGCGTTTCTTCCAGGGTTTGCTGCCCCTCTAACCCGACCTTCACCACCTGGATCAAAGCCCCATCCACTTCTAGATCTGCCTGTTCGTAGTAGCGCGAATCCACATACAGCCAACTCGTTTCCCGCCCCACCAAAAAATCCCCCGCCGAGCCACTAAAGCCGCTGATCCATTGCCGCCGCTGCTTCAATTCCGGCAGATACTCATTCAAATGCTCATCCGCCGAGGGAATCAGGTACGCATCCAAATTGTGACTTGCCAGGTGCGATCGCACAGCGGCTAGTTTTGCTTGGATGGGAGTCTGGGTGGGAGTGGGGAGGAGGTCGGTCATGGGGAGGGAGGGGGAGTAATGAGAGGGAGGAGTCAGGAGAGAAAGAAGAAGCAAGAGGAAAAAAGATTTGTAGAGACGTGCCGCTGGCACATCTAAACCAGGAACCAGGAGGGAGAAGGGGGCTTTGGTGGGTGAGACGGACAATGGCATTATCTCCACCAATCTGGTGCGAGACGTGCCAACGGCATCGTCTCTACGAACCTTGCGCAAGACGTGCCAACCTACCCTTGGGCGAGACGTGCCAACCTACCCTTGGGCGAGACGTGCCAACGGCATCGTCTCTACGAGCCTTCTGCCCTCTGCCTTCTGCCTTCTGCCTTCACCTAGGAGCCGAGCTTAAAGGCTTCGACAAATAGACTGTACACTAAGCCCAGTTTAAGGGCATTTAGCATTTGAACGGGGAGCGATCGCCGGAGTTCGATCGAACTCCGGTAGGCTAACCAGTTGATTGCTTCGGTGACAAACACGAGAATGCCAGAGACGATGATGTCGAGATCGGCTTGTTGCCCTGACACGGTCGAAATGGCGGAGCCGAAAAAGTTTCCGAGGAGCAGGCTGATAATTAGGACAGACAGCCGTCGCCAGGGATTTTGGAGCCATCTCCCCAGTTGCCCGATGAAGGTATCAAATAGGTTGTTTAAGCGGGTGTTTTGCATGGATGCGGTAAGATCTCAAGCAGCAAGGCGATGTGTTTCACCTTACCTGATTATTCGCCGCGTTTGATGCGATCGATTTCCTGTTGCAGTTCATCGATTTGCCGCCGCAATTCGTTGACTTCCGGGGCGGGAGAGGGCGGCGAGGTCGGAGCAGCGGGAGATGGTTCGTCCGGCTGGACGGGCACTTCGACTGACCCAGCGGCTCCGGCGCGGGCGTAGTTACCCTGGCGAATCTGACTATAGTCCGCCGAGATGTTCCACTCTTTCAAAAAGTGAATGCGCTCGACAGTGAAGGGATGGCTGAGAAACACCCCGGCCGACAGGTTGTTATACAGGAAGAATTTGTAGACCTGATTCAGCCCATCCGAGTCTAAGCCCTGATACGCATCGGATTGGCGCTCAAACTCGGTCACACTCAACTCGTGGGAGAAGCGACTACTGCCTCCCGCAATCCGCATCATGCTGTTGAGAATTGGGTTGAGGTCATCCATCACCAGCAGGGCAGCGCGATCGGCGGACAGTTCAGCTTTCCGCAGCCATTCAAAAAACGCCATGACTAAGCCCGTACTGACGAGGGTACTCAGGCCAAAGGTGCGCTCTGCCAGTCCCGAAATCACCTGGGTGGTCCAGATCGCCATTTGAATCAGCGTCGTGTGTCCGCACTTGAGATGACCGAGTTCGTGGGCAATCACCGTCCGGATTTCGGCTTCACTCAGTAAATCGAGTAAGCCGGAATTGAGGACGATGAAGGGAAATTCTTGACCCAGAGCAAAGGCGTTGACGATCGGACTCTGCGAGACAAACAGATTGGGTTCTGGGTAGATGTCTAGATCGCGCAAACATTCCCGAAAAATCTGGTAGATGGAGGCGTATTGGCGTGGCCCCACCTGTACGCTGTTCCCCATCTGGTAAACGTACTGGGGGCGCTCGGTGAGAAATTCCACAAATTTTCGCGCCACCAGATCAAAGCCGGGAACGCTCCGGAGCGCCTCTTCTGCCTGGCGATCGAGGGGATGTCTAAAGGCTTCGCTGGAAATTCCGGTGTAGGTCGGCATAAAAAACAGTCACGATATTTTGTTCTTTTGTAGCCTATGAACCTGTTTCTGCGCAGGAACTCATCTAATAATTGCAGCATCCTCACTTGAAATCTTTTTTAACCAAACGATGAATACCTTATCGCGCTCCCTCAAGTTGGCATCGTTGTTCGCTGTGGCTACGGTTGGTCTGGTTGGGTTTGCCGCGATCGCCCAGGATTGCGCCAGCCGGAAAGCGGGGTTATCTAATTCTGCTCCCCAGGATGTTCCCAATCGCGGGAACAATAGCGGCGTAGTGAGAACCGAGTTCGATCAGAATCGGCCTGGCATAGATGTCTCGTTCAATGCGGATGCTGGCACCGATAGTGGTAAAGCTTTGAAGCTGGCGGCGATCGCGCTTGCTGCGATCGGGGGTGGTTCCACTGCTTTCCTGGTCTACAGAAATTGGGTGGCGAAAAAAGGTATTTCGCCCTCGACGGCTGCTCACCCGGAACTCGACCATCCCGAACTGACGCTGACTCAAGTGCCCCAGGAAGCACTGACAGCCGTTCAGCCGGAGCCAGAAACAGTAGTCAGACAACTGGCTTTGAAGCGATAAATTTTTCTCCTGAAGTGTGTGCGTCAAATCTCCTTGGTTGTGTGCGGAACAAGTCCCTCTGGCTAACAGTCGGGGGGCTTTTTATTGCGGATATTTGAGGCCAGATTTCGCTAAAGGCATTAGGGCACTAATATACTTCACGCACCAAAACCGCCCTCACCCCCGCCCCCTCTCCCCAAATGGGCGAGGGGAGAAAGATTGGATTAGTGCCTCTGCTCCCGCTCTGGGAGCAGGGGTGAGGGGATGAGGGCAGCTATTTTGGTGTGTCAGGTATGTTAATGCCTATGGGT
>JAIXVO010000285.1 GCA_027482985.1 Cyanobacteriota bacterium | reverse complement strand
CTGCCGCAGTTGGGGATAAGCATTCAGCAAATTGAGCCGAAATTGTTTGCCCTTGGGACTGGTCGCCCAAAATACTTCTTCCGTCAGTTCCGTCCCCCCATCCAACTGAATCACCGCCCGTTCGACTAAACCTTCCAGTTCTGTCAGGTTCCCTGGAAAGTCATACCCTTGCAGACGGCGAATCGCTTCGGGGGTCAACGTCGGTTTGGGCACACCCCGTTGCCGACAAAACAAACTCAGGTAGTATTCAACCTGCGCCTTGATATCCGCTTTGCGAACGCGTAAGGGGGCAACCTTGATCGAATGGGGCACCAGTCCTTTCGCTTCTAAGGCGGGCAAAATTCGCTCCGAGTTCATCAAAATCCGGGCGATACTCGGCTTCGGCAGCGGCAGAGGCTCGCCTTCACGCCCTACAGGTGTATACTCACCCGTTTTCAACAACTGCGCCAATTTGGTCTGGAGGGCCGGATTCAAATCTTGCAAATTGTTTAACAGCAAGCTGCCCCGGCCTACCCACTCCAGCAGTCCCGGTTTGCCCCCCACCCGCCCAAACAATTCCGCGCCATTGGCCTGGAGTGTTTCGCAATTCACCTTAATCATGGGTTCCTGGCGATCGGGGGAACCAAAGTGAATTAGCGCCGCCACATTGTCTTTGCCCAACCCCGGTTCCCCAAAAATTAGGACGGCACCGCGATCGCCCTGCGCTTTGCGAATCTCCTGCCGCTGCCGCACTGCATACCGACTGGTGCCCACAATGCCGCGCTTCACCTTCGGCACCAGGTAAGGGCGGAGAGCCATCTGGCGTTCCCGTTCATAGGCCAGTTGGGTTGCTAGCTGGCTAACTGCCGTCGCGAGTTGGCGAGAGAAAGTTTGGGCAATTTCGGGATGCTGTTGCACCAACGCCAGAAAGGGGGCGCGGGGAATCGTCCACAACTCAACCTCAGAGAGGGTAATCACCGTCTGTTCAATCGGCTGATCCAGGAGCAATTCTTTGAGCGGAAACACCGCACCTGGTAACAGTCCCACCGACGAGGCCAGCGTATCTGGGCTCGTGCGATAGCTTTCCAGTTGCCCTGTTTTGAGGATGTAGAGGGTATCTGGGGTCGTGTCTTCTAAAACAATCCGCCGGTTGGCTGGCAGGGAGCAGACTTCTACTGCCGCCGCGATCGCCGCCAATCCCGCTTCAGACAACCCCCCAAAGGGAGTATTTTGTTGCAGCCAAGCTATTGCAGATGAGTCCATAGCGCTTCTCTCCAGACATGGGCGATCGGGCGATCTGGTTCATCCATATCACAGCTTCCCCAGCAACACTAGCGCTTCTACCCAACCTGTAACATGGCTTAATTCTGTACCACAAGAAAACCCCTTGCTGAGCGCCACCCTTTGAACAGTCAAAGAGGTGCAAGCAAGAGGTTCTCCTACAGACCTAATTAATGAATTAAATCAGCAGTGCTTAATTAATAGATCGAGCAAACTGCACGACCACCCTTGGTTTTGATCAAACCTTTGTCGCCATTGATGACGAAGGGCACAGAATTGCTGCCAGCCACCCGCACCAACACGGGACGAGCATACAGGCACTTTCTGATGTCTTCTGCCCACACTTTGATGTCGCTACCAATACCGTACTTGTCGGTGATGGGGTTTGCAGCCAGGGACTCGTCCTTAGCCACTTGCACATCGATCGGCAAAGTGAACAGAGCGGGCATCACAGGAGGGGTAGGCAGGGTGAGTGAGGGGGTACCAACGAAAGTTTCGCGGGGTAACACAGGGGTCACAGCCTTGGGCACTGCAACTGCGGGCAGAGACGTAGCTGCCATGATGCCAGCAGCAGCACCGAGAACGGACAAAATGCGCATGTTCATCTAATATCAACTCCTCTCAAAAACCGTAACAACAACTGAAATTTCAGAGCACTTGTTTCATTAAACTCAGTTGCTCCTTTTATTTCTACACTGTTTTGCTGATATGAGCCAGTATTTAGGACATTAAATTCTCAGAAAACCCTGGGAACCCCCGCTTTACCAGTTCACTTGCGCCCGTTCGTGAATCACCCTGCCATAGACTGCCTCCGTTTGTTGTGCCAATTGCGACCATTGAAAGCGGCGCTCCAGGTCTTCAAACGCGTTTTCTACCAGCCACAGCGCAAAATCAGGATTCCGCAGCACTTCCAGAATGCCCCAGGCAAGGGAATCTGGGTTATTCGTCCAGGTGACAATGCCCGTCTTGCCATGCCGCACAATTTCCGGGAATCCCCCCGTATCGGACACCACCACTGGCACCCGTGCTGCAAAATTCTCAAGTACCACAATGCCAAAGGGTTCGTACAGACTGGGAAAGACCGCACAGTCCGCAATCACCCGAAACTTATTCAAATCCTCGTCGGAGAGAAATCCGGTGAAGTAGCACTTATCCCAAATTCCGAGTTCGCCTGCAAATCGTTGGAAATCCTCCAGGCGGCCTGTGCCAATCAGCACAAATTTGACATTGCCATCCAATTCTCGCAGTACCTTGGGGATCGCACTCAGGAGCACCGTTAAGCCCTTTTCATAGGTCATGCGACCGACGTAGTACACAATTTTTTCGTGGTCAGCGGCAAAAATCCGACGGAAAGCCAACTCATCGAAGGGTTCTGCCTGTTTCCGTTCCATCAGAATGCCGTTATACACAACATCGACTTTATTCCAGGGCACTCCTAACGCCCGTTCCACTTCCAGCCGCATGTAGTTGGTACAGACAATCACCCGCCAAGCATCATAGGTCAGCGCCCCTTCCTTACTGCTGACATAGCGTTGTTGCTCGGAGTAGATGCCATTCATCCGACCATATTCAGTGGCGTGAATCGTCGCGACAAGCGGAATCTTGAAGGTGTGTTTGAGGGCGATCGCGGCATCACTCACCAGCCAATCATGGGCATGAATAATGTCAAAATTCCCTTCTTCCGTCAGCAATTTGCCCCCATGTCGGCCCATGCTGTCATTCATGTTGACGACCCAATGGAAGAAATTATGGCTAGAGTCGACTTCGACCCGATGCACATGCACCCCATCCACCTGCTCATACCGGGGCGCTTGCCCAAATTCCACGGTCACAACATGAATTTCATGCCCGCGCTTCACGAGTTCTGGATAGAGTTCTGCCACATGCCGAGCAATTCCACCCACAATCCGAGGCGGAAATTCCCAGGCAAGCACTAAAACTTTCATTCAGCCCAATCTCGATATTTGACCTATCTTACTTAACTTTAGTCGGAAAACCAGAGCGGCGGTAAACCTCAAGGCTTGCCTTACAGAATGTAACCCCTGCGCGGGAAAATACAGGTTCCTCACTGATGCTCACCCTGCCCCTGAATGGCTATTACCCTCTGCCGTCTGCCCTTTGCCGCCTGCCCTCAGATAACAGAGTGTGTCAGAAGAACCTGGGGAACTGACCATCTCTGTTAGATTGAGAGGATCAGGAGGACTATGACTCAGTTGCCAGCGCCCGTTTTATCACCCCCCTTGCTCCTTGCCACCGATGGATCGCCGAGTGCGGCAGTGGCCGGGGCTTTAATTCGCCCGATCGCTGAGTTATTTACGGCTCCAACCGCAGCCCCTCCAGTCGTTACTGTGCTAACCGTTCAGCCGCGTCCCCCCAAACGCTTCCAGCGATCGCTCAAAAAAACCTCACCCACCCCTGCCACCACTGTTGTTGCCGATCAGCCTGAGTCCACTCCCGCGATCGCGCCCACCGCGCCCTCCGATCGACCACCAGCAGCACTGTCCCAGACGCAACTTCAGGACTGGGTCGAGGCGCAGTTTGCCGCTCAGGTGCCCGTCGCCGTAGAAGTGCGGCAGGGACGACCGACCACTGAAATTTTGAACTGTGCTCGCACGTTGAATGCGGGTTTAATTGCCGTTGGGCATCGGGGCGTGGGGGGCGTGCGTGAGATGTTGCTGGGCAGTGTTTCAACGGCGATCGCACGATATGCCCCTTGCAGTGTGTTGATTGCTCGGAGTCGCGGCGAGGCTCCCGTGGGTGCCAGTTGGCAGCATGTCCTGGTGGTGATTGAACATACTCGTGCCGACCAGCAAGCCCTCGCCGTCACCCGTCAATTGGCGGCCGTGGGGATGCAAACGATTACTGTGGTGTATGTGCAACCGACGCTAAATGCGACTTCCCTGGTATCGCCGATGGTCGCTCGTACCCCCAGTTGGCAACTGAATCAATCTTTGCAAGATGCCCAACGGGAGCAGGGCGAACACATTTTGCAGGCCGCAGTCGCCGCGCTCAATCTGCCCCAACTGCTGATCCAAACGCATCTCCAGACGGGAGATGCCGGACCGAGTATTTGCCAACTGGCGGAAACGTTGGGAGTGAACTTAATGCTGATTGGGAGTGATTCCACGCGGCGATCGCTCCTGTCGCCGCTGCAATCTGTCAAACTGCCCCGGCGCAAACCGCCGGCTACCAGTCCCGTGCGTCCGGTGTTGCGCAACACCCGCCTGAGTGTGACCGAAGATTATGTGATTCACTATGCGCCCTGTCCGGTGATGCTGTGTCGCGGGATGACGACCACCCCTTAGAATAGGGGGAATGATCTTTTGATATCTTTCGCGATCGAGCAATGACGCACTCAACCGATATTGCGACCCTGGCGCGCTGGATGGCCGCCGACTTTAGTAATCAGGCGCAAGCCATTGAAAATCCGCCCTTTTTCGCTCACATTCGGGTGTGTATGCGCCCTTTGCCCGTTGAACTGCTGGCGGGGGTCAGTTTATTAGTCGAACAGGCTTACGATTACAACCTCAATGATCCGTATCGCCTGCGGGTGTTGAAGCTGATCGAGGCAGAGGGGCAAATCGAAATTGAGAACTACCTGGTTAAAGATGAGCAGGAGTTTTTTGGCGCGACCCGCGACCCCAAACGCTTGGCAGTATTGACCCGCGATCGCCTGGAGCAATTGCCAGGTTGCAACATGCAAGTGGTCTGGACGGGGCATAGTTTTAAGGGCAAAGTGCAGCCCGGTAAAGCTTGTATTGTTTCCCGTCGCGGCAAAACGACCTATTTAGATAGTGAATTTGAAATCGACGATACTCAGTTTACCAGCCTGGATCGGGGGCTAGACCCGGACACTGATGAACGGGTGTGGGGGTCGATCGCGGGTCCCTTTCAGTTTGAGCGCCGCGCCAGCTTTGCGGATGAGGTCAAGGTTTAAGCCATGTACGATTTGCTGCTGCGGAATTGTCGCTGGTTACAGCCGGATCGGGCGATCGCCCCAGTCG
>JAIXVO010000580.1 GCA_027482985.1 Cyanobacteriota bacterium | reverse complement strand
TCTGGTGGTGACGTTGTTGAGATCGTCTCTAACGATGCGCTAGGGAGGTATGGGCGGAAATCAAGCAGAAGTTTTTTCTCCTAGTATCAAACTAACTGCGGTACTGACGAGCGATCGCCAGCATCCCCAAAGCTGGTACTGACTTGCCAGAAATCTGGGCGAGATCATGATTTGCGCTTAGAATGGCGCAGCTTGACTTGAGAAAACCTTAAATTATCCCGAATGCTCAGAGAACCGGAGTAATTGTATAACCGTTGCCCTATGCAATTAGCGAACCAAAGCTATATTGACGGGAACAGGGTGAGATTGGGTTGATTCGGGGCGATCGCACTGGGTGGGATCTGTGGGAGGAGTGAACATGGTCGGGAAACCAACAAACCCATTTCAATTGAGTCAGCAATCATCCTTAGAAGCGTCTGTGGAGTCGCTTTTAGGGCAGGCGGAGAATCCTGTTGCGGAGCCAGCAACTCTAATTCCGACGGCGGCACCATCATCCTCGCCAGCCAAAGCTCGCTCCTGGAAAGTTTGGCTGGCGGCGATCGCCGCTTGTGGTGTCTTTGGTGGGGTCGGTGGAGCGGCTTTCTGGTGGTTAACCACACCTCCCCCATCCCCCGACTGTCGGCAACTTTCTCCCCTCGCTACCGATATGGAGCAACTCCTCTGTGCGCAGCAAAGTGCGCGATCGGGCGATTTGCCTAAAATTCTGGCGGGACTGGAGTTGGTGGGACGCTGGACACCGGAGCATCCGCTGTATCGGGAGGCGCAACGGTTAATTGCCGAATGGTCTGAACCGATTTTGGCAGCCGCACGGCAACGGATTGACCGGAGCGATCTTCAGGGGGCGATTGAACTGGCAAAACGGATTCCGCCGACCAGTCCGACGTATCCCGAAGTGCAAACTGCGATCGCGGCCTGGAAAAAAGACTGGCAGCGGGGAGAAGCGATCGCCACTGCTGCCCGCAAAGCGATGCAAGCCCAAAATTGGGTCCTCGCGAATGAAAAAATTGCGGCGCTGCAAGATTTCACCCAGGAGCATTGGCGCGTGGAGCGGGCGAATGTGTTGTCCCAACTGCTCTTGGCAGAACAACGGGGACGGCGAGTGTTAGCGCAGGCGCAGGCGGTGAGTCAGGGCGGACAGGCTCCTCAGTTGGGGGCAGCGATCGCCCTACTCAGCCAGATCAACCCGCAAACCTATGTCTGGATGGATGCGCAGCCGCCTTTGAAGCAATGGAGTGAAACCCTGCTGACTCAAGGCTGGCGCAACTGGCAACAGGGCCAGCTGAACGAGGCGATGAATTTGGCGACTCCGGTGCTGAAAAATCCCAATTTGGCGCAAACCGCTCAAGAGTTGTTGTGGTTGAGTCAGGCGAGGCACCATGCGCTGGGTAGCAACACGACCCTCAAGCCCACCCTCCCCCAACTCTGGAATTTGAGTGCCGCGATCGCCACCATTCAACTGATTCCGCCAGAGAGTCGCTATGGAGCACAGGCTCAAAGTTTATTGCGCCAGTGGCAGGCTCAATTGCAAGACTTAAGCCTGCTGCAAACGGCCTGGGCGCTGGGATCACTGCCTCATGCGGGGCCGAAACAAATTGCCATCTGGCAAGCCCAGCAAGTGACGCGCGATCGCCCCCGGCGGGCACAGGCGCAAACGTTGCTGTCCTACTGGCAGGTGGAAATTCGGCGCTTGCAAGATCAGCCCTATCTCGCCTATGCGCGGCAGTTGGCGGCAACCGGGAAAATTCCGGCACTGGAGGCTGCGATCGCTCAGGCGCAACTGATCACGCCCAATCGTCCCAGTCGCCCAGCAGCCCAAACGCTGATTGCTAGCTGGAGCCAACAAATTCAGGCGATCATGGATCGCCCCATTCTGGATCAAGCCTGGGTGATCGCGAATCAAGGTAATTTAGCCGGAGCCATTCAGGTGGCAAGTGGTATTGCTCCCGGACGTGCGCTGTATGGCGAAGCGCAATCCGCGATTGGCGGCTGGCAAGCCAGTCTGCAAGCGGCGGAATTAGCGCGGCGGCGAGAACGAGAAGCGGCACAACGGCGATCGCAACCATCGCCCGACCCCACGTTGTTCCCCGAATCAGAGTCTGGGTCAGAGCCACCCGCTCCCACCGCCGACACTTTCCCCTCGCCGGAAGTGCCCACCACACCCGCACCCGCGCCCTCTAGCCTGTATCCTCCTGGCACCGAACCACCCCCCGCGCAAATTCCCGCAACGCCGCTGGTCGAACCGCCGCCGCCGCCCGTTCAGCCGCCGCCGCCACCGTACTATCAACCCTATGAACCGCCCCCACCTCGGCGCTAAGCGGGACTGGTGATGCACCATTTCCCGGTGATCGGGTGATAAATTTCCTCTGCTATCATGCTGATAACGAGGAATCCCAGTTGGGGCTGTAGCTCAGCAGGATAGAGCGATCGCCTCCTAAGCGATAGGCCATGAGTTCGAATCTCATCAGTCCCGTTTCACTCACTCACTTGAATATTGAGCCAGGGTTATGCCAGCCATGCAGCACCCCAATTTCGTCAGTTTCCGTCATCATAGATGGATAGTGCGAACACCCTTGCTGACTGCCACCCCTACTGCGATATGCCACAGTTTCAGATTCAAGCACCGTTTGAACCGAAGGGCGACCAACCGAAAGCGATCGCCCAGCTCACAAAATATCTCCAGGCGGGTAACCGTTACCAGACCTTACTAGGGGCGACGGGTACCGGGAAAACTCACACCATCGCCCGTGTGATCGACAAAATTGGCAAGCCGACGTTGTTACTGGCGCATAACAAAACGCTGGCGGCGCAGTTGTGTAATGAGTTGCGAGAATTTTTCCCCAATAACGCAGTCGAGTACTTCATTAGTTATTACGACTATTACCAGCCGGAAGCTTATATTCCCGTCACCGATACCTACATTGCCAAAACCTCGTCGATCAACGAAGAGATCGATATGTTGCGCCACTCTGCGACGCGATCGCTGTTTGAGCGGCAGGATGTGATCGTCGTTGCCTCCATTAGCTGCATTTACGGCTTGGGGATTCCCTCTGAGTATTTGAAGGCTTCAATTCCGCTGCGAGTGGGCGAAGAGGTGAACTTGCGCGGCGTGATTCGGGATCTGGTTTCGGTGCAATATAGCCGAAATGATCTGGAAATGGGACGGGGTAAGTTTCGGGTCAAGGGTGATGTGCTGGAGATTGGCCCTGCTTACGAAGATCGGATTATTCGGGTCGAGTTTTTTGGCGACGAAATTGACGCGATTCGGTATGTTGATCCCGTCACTGGGGCCACCATGCAAAGTTTGGAAGGGGTGAGTGTGTACCCAGCGCGGCACTTTGTGACCCCAGAGGAACGGTTGAAGGAAGCCTGCGATGCGATCGAGGTGGAATTGAAAGAGCAACTGGAAGTCTTCGAGAAAGAAGGCAAGTTGCTGGAAGCGCAACGGTTGGAACAACGCACCCGCTATGATTTGGAGATTTTGCGGGAAGTCGGATTTTGCAATGGGGTGGAAAACTATTCCCGCCATTTAGCCGGACGGGCGGCAGGACAAACGCCGGAATGTTTGCTCGATTATTTCCCGAAAGATTGGCTTCTGGCGATCGATGAATCCCACGTCACGCTGCCCCAGTTGCAGGGCATGTATAACGGCGACCAATCCCGGAAGCGCGTCCTCATTGATCACGGGTTCCGCCTCCCCAGTGCTGCCGATAATCGTCCGCTCAAGGCCGAAGAATTCTGGCAAAAAGTGAGTCAGTGTGTGTTCATCTCCGCCACTCCCGGCACCTGGGAATTGGAAGTGTCGGATGGCAAATTCGACATCATCACCAAAGACGAGAAGAAGGAGATCAAACGCTACAAAACCGGGACGGGGCGCGTGGTAGAGCAAGTGATCCGACCCACAGGAGTCCTCGATCCGGAAATCTTTGTGCGACCAACTCAGGGTCAAGTCGATGACCTGTATGGCGAAATTCAGGAACGGACGCAGAAGGGCGAACGGACGCTGGTGACGACGCTCACGAAACGCATGGCCGAGGATTTGACTGAATATTTCCAGGAGCGGGGGGTCAAAGTCCGGTATTTGCATTCGGAGATCAACTCGATTGAGCGGATCGAAATTTTGCAAGATTTACGGCAGGGTGAGTTTGATGTGTTGATTGGGGTGAACCTGTTGCGGGAAGGCTTGGACTTACCGGAAGTGTCCTTAGTCGCGATTCTGGATGCCGACAAGGAAGGCTATCTACGGGCAGAGCGATCGCTGATTCAAACGATGGGACGGGCAGCACGCCATATCAACGGGCAAGCCATTCTCTACGCCGACAACATGACCGACAGCATGGATCGGGCGATCTCTGAAACTGAGCGCCGACGGGCGATTCAGATGAAGTATAACGAAGATCATGGGGTCACACCGCAACCAATTATCAAACGCCAAAATAACTCGATTCTGGCATTTCTGGAAGTCTCTCGTCGCCTCAAAGCTGAAGAACTGGATGTGGTTTACGAACACGCGAAAGATATTCCAATGGAGAACATTCCGGAGTTGATTACGCAATTCGAAGCCCAAATGAAAGAAGCTGCCAAAAAACTCGAGTTTGAAAAAGCTGCTGAATTCCGCGACAAAATCAAACATCTGCGCGACAAGCTGATTGGGCGTTAGGTGAACCGGAGCAATCCGTGTCCGACGATCGCTACTGATACTTCATCGCCGCGATCGCCAAACACACCCAGCCCAACATCAGAAACGTGCCGCCGAAGGGCGCGATCGCGCCCAGCCATTTGATGCCGCTGATACTGAGGGTATAGAGGCTGCCGGAGAAGATTAAAATGCCCAAGATGAACGCATAGCCAGCGAAGGGAAGGGTGACGGGGGGAAGTTTGGACTGGCTGAGGAGAATGCCGACGGCGAGGAGGGCAAGGGCATGATACATCTGATAGCGCACACCAGTTTCAAAGATGTCGAGGGCGCGATCGCTCAACTGTTCTCGTAACGCATGGGAACCAAAAGCCCCCGCTGCGACGGCAGTGCCGCCCAAAATCGCTGCGATCGCTAAAAAGAATTGAGTCATGATGATGAGTTGGAAAGTAAGTGAACCGCACGTTGTTGCCGCCGTCGCTGCCAAATTCTCGGCATCACACGCAAACTCCGTTTGAATCGCTGCCATTCTTCCGGGCTGAGTTGGATGGCTTGCCAGGACGGACGCGCCAGGAGTTGGGCAGACCATCGCTGTAACCCAGGATAATCCGTCAAAGGTAGCCCCAGATCCGGCAGGCGATGGGCTAGAGTGCCCGCTACGATGTCCGCCAAACTCAATTGGTCACCGCCAAAGTAGGGGCGATCGCCCAATTGAGTTTCCAAAAATCTTAAGGCGGTAATGGCTTGCACTCTGGCATACGCATAGTCGGGAGATTCCGCCGGATAAATCAACAGCTTTGAGATCGCGGGTACCAACTCATTGGTGGTCACCAGTTGCACCATCCGCACCGTTGCCAAAGCGACTGGCTCACGCGGTAACAGCGCCGGAGTCGGATACTTGGCCTCCAGATAGTCCAAAATTGCTAGCGACTCAATCACGCGAAAATCTCCATCCACGAGGACGGGAATGTGTCCAAACGGATTCAACGCCAAAAATTCTGGCTCAAATTGCTGCTCTTGGGGAATATCCACAGACATCAATTCAAACGGCAACTCTTTTTCCAGCAAGGTCAACCAGACGGGACGAGCAAACAAAGAAGGACGAGCGTAATACAGCTTCAGCATAGGGAGTGGGGGAGTAGGAGAAACGAGAGATCTCGTAGAGACGCGCCGTTGGCACGTCTAAAGGACACATCAGGAACAAGAAAGACCTCGTAGAGACGCGCCGTTGGCACGTCTCCCAGGCGGTCGAGGTAGAAGCAAAGTGGCCAGGGATGGGGCGGCAAATCGTAGGCGAGAAAGACCGATCGGTCTGTTTTTAAGCAAAAAAAGAGATTTAGTGAGAGGACAGATGAGGTTAGTAATGGGCGATCGCGCCGCCACTCGCTTCCCGTCAAGGGGTTAGCCGGATGGGTGCAGGGCTTGCGATCGCACCCAGGTTTTGAGATGGGATAAGGCGCGATGGAGATGAATCGGGTCGCCATAGAGTTTGCTCAACATGATGGCACCTTCGATGGTGGCGATCAGCAGGGTGGCGAGAGTGTCGCCGTCGGTGTCGGGATGCAGTTCGCCGCGCTGGATGCCTTTCTCCACAATGCGTTGAATCAGGTCGCGCCAGCGGGTCATGGCTTGCTGCGATCGCTCCCGTAAGGCAGGATGGGCATCGTCACTCTCAATGGCAGTATTGAGAATGGGACAACCCCCAGGCAGGGGCGGATGTTCGAGCAACTGGTCATAAATCTCCAGGATGGCGATCAGGCGCTCAACGGCATGACGTTTACCCTTCAAGGCACCCAAAAACAATTGCTGGAAGCGGCCAGCGGCATAGTCAAATGCAGCCAGGGCTAACTCGTCTTTACTGGCAAAGTGATTGTAAATCCCTCCTTTCTGTAACCCAGTTACACGCATCACGTCC
>JAIXVO010000019.1 GCA_027482985.1 Cyanobacteriota bacterium | reverse complement strand
TGCTCCAGTCGATACCAGGGGCGTCTCGCCACTTTCGCCTGTTTGCACCGTTCTACTTTCCGGCCTTTCGGCGGCTAGAGCTAGAGGAGTACGATCTGGTGTTTAGCAGCACTACCAGCTTTGCCAAAGCGGTGCGCACCCGCGAAGATGCCCTGCACATCTGCTTTTGCCACAACATCACCCGCTTTCTGTGGGATACCCAAACCTATCTGCGGGGTTATAAAGAGTACCAAATGCTGTCGCCGTTGCTAGAGCCCATTTTTCACCAGATGCGGCGGCTCGATCTGCACTATGCCAGCGAGCCCAATCTCTACGTGGCCAACTCAAGCACGGTGGCCGATCGCATTCAGCGCATTTACGATCGCCCCGCCTCCTTTATTAATTACCCCATCGACGGCAGCCAATTTAAATTTTCTGACCAGAAGGACGACTTCTACCTCGTTTCTTGCCGGTTACTTAGCTACAAGCGCGTAGACATAATCGTCGAAGCCTTTAACTGGCTGGGGTGGCCCCTGGTGATTATGGGCGATGGCCCGGAACGAGAACGACTGGAGGAGCTGGCGTTGGACAACATTACCTTTATAGGTCACGTTAGCGATGAAGAACGCACTAGCCTGTTTGCCAAGGCCCGGATGGTGATTGTGGCGGCCCTGGAGGACTACGGTCTGGTGCCGATTGAAGCGAACTTCAGCGGCACTCCGGTGGTCTCCTTTGGGGCCGGGGGGGTGCTTGATACCCAGATACCGGGGGTCACCGGCCTGTTCTTTAACCGCCAAACGCCCGACTCGGTACAGGCCGCCCTGCTGGAATCTCAAACCTATGAATGGGATTATCACCGCATTCATCAGCACGCGATCGATAACTTCACCCAGACAGCATTCTTTCGCAAGCTGGATGAGTTTCTGAAAATCACAGTTGGAGCACCCATGGCCAGTGATCTTGGCCTCCGTTGTGAACCTATACCTCAGAGATAACCATGGTATCGACATCTACCCTACCCCCGTCTACTGACCAAGAGTTTGGCTATGGCCAGCTGTTTCAAATTTTGCTCCGTCGCTGGCCCTGGATTATTGCATCCTTAGGTCTAGCCACCGCTGGGGCTGTATTTGTCTCGTTCAGGCAGGAGCCCATCTATCGCAGCAGCATGCAGCTTTTGGTAGAACCTAACTATCAGCAAGAACTGGAAAGCTCAGACCTGTCTAGCTTTGCCGATCAAGCTCCCCTAGACGCAGACTATGCCACACAGCTGGCACTGATGCGCAGCGGACAGTTTTTGCAAGAAGCGGTCGATAGCTTAAAGGACGACTATCCAGACTTAACCGTTGACGAACTGAGGGCCAACTTTACTTTATCCAGGCTATCAGAGGGAAAAACGAGTACGCGGATTTTTCAGGCCGGCTATACCGCTGAAGATCCGGTGCTGCCTCAAAAAGCTCTGGCTGCTCTGCAGACTATTTACTTGGATTACAACCAGGAGCAACAAGAGCAGCGGCTGAGCCAGGGGCTCGACAACGTTAACAACCGGTTGGCTAATACTCGGGAAAATCTACAGGGTTCTCAAGCTGCGCTTGAACAGTTTCGCATCAGCCAAAATCTGATTGATCCCAACTCCCAGGCCCTGTCTGTGGTGGAGTCGCTCAACCAGGTGCAAACCCAGCAGCAACAGCTTTTGGTGGAACTCAGCGGCATTGAGGAACAGTACGCCGTCCTGGAGGGACAGATTGCCCTATCACCCCAAACGGGGGTAATGGCCGCTCGCCTGAGCCAGTCGCCACGGATTCAATCGTTGCTCAATGACCTACAAGCGATTGATTTGGCCCTGGCCGATCGCCAAATTTTATTTACCGATCAAGATCCGGACGTACAGCTGTTAATGCAGAAGCGCGAAAATCAACTTGCTCAGTTACGGGCTGAAGTCGGTGCTATTAGTCGTCAAGAGGTCACAGACCTTGACCCCACTCTGCTGTCTTACCTCCAACTGGGTGCCATTGACTTTGGCTTAGTCAGCCAAATTCTAGATGCCGATGTTGCCCTACAGAGTTTAGAAGCTCGGATGCAAACCTTAGAAGATTTAGAACGTGTTTTGCGGGATGAGGTCAATCGCTATCCCAGTTTGATGGCCGAGTACGATCGCCTCCAGCCTGCTGTAGACATCGAGCGCAGTACCCTGCAAGAGCTGCTCATTCAGCGGGAGAAGATCAGTGCTGAGCTAGCTCGGGGCGGCTTTTCGTGGGAGGTGGTCGAACCCCCCCTGCCGGGTAAACGTGTTGGCCCAGACCCGGTTCGGCCTCTAGCCCTGGGTGTGGTGGCGGGCCTGTTTGTGGGAGGAGCCCTGGCCTTTTTATCCGAGAGTATTGACAAGCGGGTGCGCACCTCTGACGAACTGAAAAAGCAGATACCTCTGCCCCTTTTGGGCATATTGCCCCGCCGCCCCTCGTCACTGCCGGCTTTGCGGCGAGGCGAGGCCGAGCTGACGGGCTTGCACCCAGAATTAGCCGATTCAGAACTGATGAAGACGGTCATGTGGCCCCAGTTTAGAGACTCTCTAGATCTGATTGCTAACAATCTGCAACTGCTGCAAAATAGCCAACCCTCCCAGGCGATCGCGATTACCTCGGCTCTGCCTGGCGAAGGCAAGACTACCCTGACGTTGGGGTTAGCCTTTAGCCTGGCTCGCATGGGTCAACGGGTCTTGGTTATTGACGCTGACCTGCGGCGATCGGGCATTCAGACTGGGCTAGGACTATCGGTTGAGATGGGACTATCTAGCCTATTGATGGGCCAATCGGTTCAAAACCGTCCCCATCGGCTTGATTTTGGTACGGTCTATGTCGATGTTTTACCTGCAGGCCCTACTCCAGAAGATCCGATTTCACTGCTGAGCTCGCCGCGATTTAGCCAACTGCTGGCTCGTGGCAAAGAACGGTACGACTTAGTACTAGTGGATACAACCCCTGTGATCGGTATGGCCGATGCCTTAAAAGTGGGGGCTGTTTGCGATAGTACTGTGCTAGTTACACGGCTCGATCGCATTACCCAGTCCCAGCTTACCGAGGCCATGGCCCTGTTGACCCACGTGAATGTGATGGGTCTTATTGCCAACGGTGCTCGGCAGTCGCCAAATCGGTATGTGTATGACTCATTACCTCCATCCGATAGCCAGCGTATTCCGGCTGGGGCCAACTCTTGAGTCTGCCGGTTTCAGGGTCAATCTATCTACGGATCTAATCGATACGGCGTCTACCCTTTCACTGGTTTGCCTCCTCTGTTGTTATTCAATGGCTGATTAATCAGCAAAGCCCCTATGGTTAACTCCACCATTCACGCTTTAACGCCAAGCCCAATGCCCTGCCCTCGGGAATTGGCTAGCCCAGACGACGATCAATCCCTATGTTGCCTACTGTGGCGACAGAAACAACTGTGGGTACTGCCTCCTAGCTCGTCCATACGCCAGATGGCATTGCCTGCATTAGCTCAGCCCGAATGGTTTCAGTCGTGCTTAGATCGCTCTAAAGCGAAGGCCGTGGTTATTGATCCGAAATTGGGTAGCGAGGCGATTAACTTTTGGGCCCAGGCCTGCGAAGAGGCCAGAAAACCGCTGTATCTACGCTTGCCGACCATGCGGTCTTTACCGTCTAAGCAAAAAACCTGGGCCTGGCGAATTAAGTGCACGTTAGAGCGGCTGATTGGGCTCGTGTTGCTGATGCTACTCAGCCCTTTAATGGTTTTGATAGCGATACTTATCAACCTCCAAGATAATGGCCCGGCCTGCCGTCATTACTGGTTTATTGGTCAGCGAGGGCGGATCTTTCGAATGGCTCAGTACCGTCGAGAGTCTATAATTACAGGTCAAAAAACCCGTCTGGGCCAGGCCCTTGAGCTATCTCGACTAGACCGATTACCTCGGCTGATTAATCTGGTACGTGGCGAAATGACCCTAGTTGGCACTAAGCCTTGGACCATTGATGAGGCGGTTAAAGTACCGGCTGAATTTAAGTCCTGCTTGAAAGCATTGCCAGGTATTATTGGACCTAGGCCCCTGGGCTCGAATATGCTTACGGTCGATGTTCGGGCCATTAGTCAGCGTGAGTTGGCTTACCTAAAAAACTGGACCCTTTGGCGAGATGGTCAGGCGGGGCTATCAGCCTTGGTGCAGGTATTCACGGGCTCTAGTGCCAACTAAGGCTGGGGGATTTATGACCATCAGAAATATGCATGAATTTCGCGTTTTTGGAATTCGACGATCCGGAAACCATGCCATATTGCATCATCCAATGCAATATGGCATGGGCCACTGGTCTACCTGAATAATATTGGTAATCAAAGCACTGATTCTTACTCAGCCTGAGCTCAGATTTATGTAAAAAACTACCTTTGAAAAGGTTCCTGGAGATGGTAAGGATAGCACTTTTAATGGCTTGAAAATGTCAGGGCAGGCTAGCCAAGCAAAGGTTCTGGAGCGATGGAAGTCAGTAGCTCACCACAGCCTTTATAAAAACATATTTCAGGATTCTGAATTGGCAGATATGTCCAAGCAGATTTTTGATTTTATCGTAGATTTATGATGTTGTAAAATTCATCTCAAGTAGTATAGTTTCATATCTCAATTATTTCATATTTTACCTATGAAAGCGTCTATTAATAAACCCATCTTGGTCACGGGATCCCATCGTTCAGGTTCGACCTGGGTTGGAAAAATGTTAGCTGAGTCACCCCAGGCTTTCTATATCCATGAGCCATTTAATATCACCCACCCACCAGGTGTTGGCATCTGCCGAGCTCAGTTTGTCTACTGGTATACCTGTATCTCTTCAGAAAATGAGGCGCAGTATTATTCAGCTCTAAAGGATACTATCAAATTTTCTTACAGTACTCTCAGTGCCATAGGGCAGATTAGATCGTCTAAGCAGATTAAGAAGATTGCCCGTGAGTATCGTCAATTCAATCAGTGTCGAACTCAATCGCTTAGACCGCTCCTAAAGGATCCTCTTGCTCTTTTCTCGGCAGAGTGGTTAGCATCACGATTTGAAGCAGATGTCATTATGCTTATCCGACATCCAGCGGCCTTTGTCAGCAGTTTAAAGCGCAAGAATTGGCAATTTCCATTCTCTCATTTTTTACAGCAGCCTCAGCTTCTGCAGGATCTGCCTGAATCGATTCAGGCAGAGATAGTGACCTATACCCATAGCCGCCCCGAAATTGTCGATCAAGCCATTTTACTTTGGAAGATTTGTCATAGCCATATTCTCCGCTGTAGATCTCGCTATTCAGATTGGTTGTTTGTGCGTCATGAGGATCTGTCTATGAACCCACTGGCAGAATTCAGTACGATTTATGAGCGTCTCAACCTAGATTTCACTCCTGAAATAAAAGCTGTTATTTTAGAGCATAGCAATCCAGATAACCCTCGAGAGGCCGAAAATAATGCTACGCATACACTTAAGCGCAACAGTCAAGAAAATATTAAGAACTGGCAGCATCGACTGAGTTCTGTAGAGATCAAACACATCCGTGAGCAGGTAGAACCTATTGCTGCCGCTTTCTATACGGATGCTGACTGGTAGTATTTATGGAGTAGCCTTTACTGGGTGTAATGACTATGAAAAAAGCTTTGATATGTGGTATTTCGGGTCAAGATGGGGCCTACTTGGCTAAGCTCTTGCTAGATAAAGGATACCTGGTTTGCGGCACCTCGCGAGATGCGCAGATGTTAGCTTTTGGAAACCTTAAGCGACTGGGCATCGTCAATCAGGTCAAGGTACTATCGATGTCGCTCAACGATTTTCGCAGTGTGTTGCAGGTGCTGACCCAGGTGCAGCCTGACGAAGTTTACAACCTAGCAGGACAAAGCTCGGTGGGCCTTTCTTTTGAACTGCCAGTGGAGACTTTAGAGAGCATTGCCACCGGCACGCTCAACCTGCTAGAGGCGATTCGGTTTTTAGCCCAACCGATTAAGCTTTACAACGCTGGGTCGAGTGAGTGCTTTGGCGATACCCAGGGTGAACCTGCCGATGAAGAAACTCCTTTTCGGCCTCGCAGCCCCTACGGAGTGGCCAAGGCTACGGCCTTTTGGGAGGTGGCCAACTATCGAGAGGCCTATGGGTTGTTTGCGGCCTCTGGCATTTTGTTTAACCACGAGTCGCCCCTGCGACCCCAGCGGTTTGTGACCCAAAAGATCATTTCTACGGCGCAATGCATTGCGGCGGGCGGCACCGAAATGCTGCGCCTGGGCAATATTGACATTCAGCGAGACTGGGGTTGGGCCCCAGAATATGTCGAGGCTATGTACCTAATGCTGCAACAGGAGCAACCCGACGACTATGTGATTGCCACGGGGCAGGCCTACCCGCTGAAAGAATTTGTTGCCCAGGCCTTTGCTGCCCTAGACCTAGACTGGCAAGATCATGTGCTGATCGACCAAAGCCTGTATCGCCCGACCGATATTGCAAAAAGCCAGGGCAACCCAGCCAAAGCTCAGCGCCAGCTCGGTTGGCAGGCTCAACTTGCTATGCCCGATGTGGTGCACCAAATGGTGGCGGCCCCTGGGGCACAACCCTGACCCATGGACTTTGGCAAGTTTCTATAAAGCCTGGCTACCGACGCTGAAACTATACGGATTAGCCCCTAAACATTGAGAAGTATTAACCACCTATGGAAACTTACTATGGTTAGCCATTCTTCTTCAACCCCTCCCACGCCAGAGCCTGAAAGTCGGCTGCGGGTGCCCCAGCGCAATCCAAAGCCCGTGGCGATTCAGGTGTATCGCCCCGCTAGCGAAATGCGGCAGCCTCTGAAGCTGATGCGCCGGATGGGGGCCGATCTGCTAGCCTCTCGTGAACTGGCCTGGCAACTGATGAAACGTGACATTAGCGCCCAGTACCGCGAGTCGTTTTTGGGAGTAGCCTGGGCGATTATTCCGCCGATTATTGCCTCAGCGGGGTTTGCCTTTGCTGCTAGCGCGGATGTGATTAATGTTGGCGTAACGGATATTCCCTATCCGGCTTACGTGCTGCTGAGCACGGCCCTATGGCAAACCTTTAGTGAGTCTGTAATGCTGCCGATGCAAAAGGTCGGTAGCGCTCGCATGATGCTGGCCAAAATTCAGTTTCCACGCGAGGCGCTAATTTTAGCGGCTATGGGGCAGGTGTTGTTTAACTTTGCCTTTAAGCTACTGCTAGTGACGGGCATGTTTTTGTGGTTTCGACTGGCGGTGCCGCCAACCATTGTGCTAGCTCCGGTGGCGCTTCTGCACATGGTCTTGTTTGGGACAGTTTTGGGGATGTTTTTGGCCCCTTTAAGTGCTTTGTATCAAGACTTTCAAAAAGGGATGCAGCTGTTGTTGGGTACCTGGCTGTTTTTAACTCCGGTGGTGTTTCCTCCCCCAAGCAGCGACGGTTTGTTTGGCCTGCTGGTGCGGTTTAACCCGGTCACGCCCCTGCTTGTAACCACGCGAGAACTGATGGCAGTCGGCACTATCTCTGACCCCCAAGGGTTTTGGCTGGTCAGCGGATTAACGTTTGTTGGCTTGCTGGTGGCCTGGTTGGTGTACCGGTTGGCCATGCCCTATGCAATTGAGAGGTTTAGCTCGTAATGACTTTAGTAGCTGAAAATACAAAATCTATGACTGCGCCTAAAGATTCAGATGTAGTGCTCTCGGTGCAGGGGGTGTCGAAGAAGTTTTGTCGAGATTTTAAGTCGGCACTGTTTTACGGGGTGCAAGATATCTCGAGTGAGGTGTTGGGCCTGCGAGGTGATCACAACGATACGCTGCGTAAAAAAGAGTTTTGGGCGCTACAAGATGTAGGCTTTGAGCTGCATCGGGGCGAGGCACTAGGCCTGGTGGGTAAAAATGGCAGCGGCAAGTCTACTCTATTACGCATTATTGCCGGGTTGATTAAACCGGACGTAGGCACGGTGACAGTAAAGGGGCGGGTGGCCCCGCTAATTGCCCTGGGGGCTGGGTTTAACCCGGTGTTGACGGGGAGAGAAAATATCTACGCCAACATGTCAATTTTGGGCCTGAGTAGAGAAGAAATTGACGATCGCTTTGACGATGTGGTGGCGTTTGCCGAAATACCCGATGCGATCGACTCGCCAGTAAGAAGCTACAGCTCTGGCATGCAAGCAAGACTGGGGTTTGCTTGTGCCATTCATACCGAGCCAGAAATTTTACTGGTAGATGAAGTCTTAGCTGTGGGGGATATGAGGTTTAGAGCAAAATGCAATAGAAAGCTTCACCATTTACGTGAAAAGGGACTGTCTTTTGTCTTAGTTAGTCATAATGCCCAATCTATATTCAATCTTTGTGAAACGTGTGTGTACCTTTCTAAGGGTGAACTTATCATCTCGGGGGATACAGAGGAAGTAGTAAAAAAATACGAAGAAGATCTATACTCCACCGAGTTGGTAAGTCATGAAGGTGACTTTTCGATACCACAAAAACCTGTCGGAGAGAGCCTAGGTGTAGATATAACACGACTTTATTTTAAAGACTTAAGTGGTAATCCTTGCGAGTCCCCTAAAACTGGCGAATTAGCAATATTTTGCGTTGAATACAAAGCAAATATTTCTGTCAAAAATGCAGGATTAGTTCTGGTGATAAAGGAAGTCGCAGGGGAAGGAGATATACTTCTAATTTTGAGTAGCTTTAATGACAAAATCCCATTAGATATTAAAATTGGTAGGCATGAGCTTCAGGTTCACATGCCTCATCTGGGATTGACACCTGGTTCTTATATTATGCAAGTTTTCATCAGAAAAGATTCCATTTTTACCTATGACTATATTGAATCTTTTATTTTTAAAATTAATAGTGAAATAGCTATGGGCCGTTCTTTATTTCATCAATCCCGTACGTGGAAGCAAATAGATATCTAAAAAATACTGCTAACAAAATCAAACCTTTTAGTCAATGGATTGGGTCAATGAATATTGGAATTTTGACTTTTCATCATACAACTAATTATGGTGCAACATTACAGGCCTATGCCCTTTATAAGTTTATTGAAGAACAGGGCCACACGGTTGAATTCATAAACTACCAACCACAAAAAGCTGTCAGAGTTTATAACGAAACATTGTATTTGAAAGCTCGTAAAAAAGATGTCCCAAGTAATTTTATTAGGGATGTAAACATGAAATGCTTTGTCAATACCAAAATGAAGGTTGGGAAGCAAATATATTCAAATCCTGAAGAACTTAAAAGAGCAAAATTTCATTATGATGCGGTTATTGTTGGAAGCGATGAAGTCTGGAATATTAATTCATTCAGAGGATGTGATACATCCTATTTTTTGGATTTTCTGGACTCTAGAACTAAAAAAATAAGTTATGCAGCCAGTTTCGGAAGCACTACAGACTTAAAAGATAAAAGCGATCTAATCTCTAACTTTATTTCGGGCTTTGACTCTATTTTAGTAAGAGACACTAATAGCTTGAAAATAGTGGCGGACGAATGTGGTAGCGAAGCAAAGAAAGTTTTAGATCCTACATTCCTGATTGACTTCAAATCTATTGTCAAAGAAAAGCCAAAAAAGAACCATATTCTCGTGTACGGAAAAATTCCAGATTCTTTAGCAAGTTCAGCTAAAGATTTTGCAAGTAAGCTAGGTCTACCTATTATTTCAATTGGATATAGAAATGGAATTGCTGACACTAACTTTTTAGGAGCTAGTCCAGAAGATTGGGTTAGTCATTTTTCTGCGTCAAGCTACGTGTTCACTAGTTTCTTTCATGGAACTATTTTTTCTATTCTATTCAAAAAACCTTTTACAGTCTTCTCAGCAGAACAGAAAAAAAATAAACTAAGTGACTTGCTAATCGACTTTAATCTGCATGGAAGAATTCATTCTATCGCGCAGAAAAATAATATAGATTTTAGTGATATTGATTATCATAATGTGTTTGAAAAAATTGAAGAAAAAAGAATAAGCTCTAAGAAGTTTCTTTTGGATAGTCTTAACTATGGAAATTAAGAATATTGAATCTAATAAGCTATCATTTTACAGAACAAATCATAGATTTAAGAACTATGCTGAGTTTTCAAGCATTGAAGAATTTGAGGAATACCATCAGTGGGCTAAAAAAAGTAATGTAGATTTTTATATCCTTGGTAATGGTTCAAACACTCTTTTCGGACGTAAAAATATCAAGACTTTGGTTCTAAAAAATAACTTATCTAAAGCAATTAGATCTATATCTCCAGAAAGGGTAGAAGTAACATCATCTACTTTGGTAATTGAGCTACTTAAATATTGCTACGAAAAATCACTAGATTCATTTTACTATTTGGCTTCTGTTCCAGCTACTGTTGGTGGTGCATTAGCCATGAATGCTGGCCGAGGAAAAGAACATAATCTCACTATCTATGATTTCGTCGAAAGCGTCACTTTTTTTGATGGCGATAAAATCAGGACACTCAAAGCTGATGAAATTGATAGGAGTTATCGAAAAACGATTTTCACAGGAATTAATAATTTTCTAATTATGAGTGCAATTTTCTCATTTCCGCATACCCAATTCAATGAGAATCCAATAGCTGCACGTCGAGAGTGGTCAAAAAAATTCCAAGACTATAATTCACCAAACTGTGGATCTGTATTTAAGAATAGCGATCCTAAAATTATCCAAAAATTAAAAGGCCTTAAAATCGGTAAAACTAATTTTTCTTCTAAAACTTTTAATTGGATAAATAATTATTCTGAAAACAGTCTGCCCATTCTCCTTCTAATTAAGGTTGCTCAATTTTTGCACATAATAAACTCTAGAAAAATTGACCTTGAACTTATAAAAGTTGATTAAATATTGGTTGATACTTTATGAATAAGATTATTTCCATTAATTCATTTCGAGTCTAATTAATATGCATCTAATTAGGGAGCAATTTAGGAAAATAAAAATGGATAAAATCTTATTAAAAGAGAGGCTCGATAAAACTATCAGAGTAGTATTTTTCACTCACTACTCACT
>JAIXVO010000382.1 GCA_027482985.1 Cyanobacteriota bacterium | reverse complement strand
TGGAAGATGTCCGTCCCTTCCTCTTCAATCTGTTCTCTGACCCCGAAATTATTCGGTTGCCCGTGCCCTGGCTGCAACGTCCTCTTGCCTGGATCATTTCGACCTCGCGCGCGAAAAAATCTCAGGAAAACTATAAAAAAATTGGGGGCGGCTCTCCTCTGCGTCGCATTACTGAGGAGCAAGCGCAAGCGTTACAAGCCCAACTTCAGCAGCAGGGTCACGATGCCGCCGTATATATTGGGATGCGCTACTGGCACCCGTTCACCGAGGCCGCGATCGCCCAAATCAAACGTGACCAGATCAAACAGTTGGTGATTTTGCCGCTCTATCCCCAATATTCCATCAGCACTAGTGGTTCCAGCTTTCGGTTGTTGCAGCAAATTTGGGATCAAGATCCGGCGTTGGCTGGGATTGAATACACGGTGATTCCATCCTGGTATCAGCGATCGGGCTATTTGCAAGCGATGGCGCAACTGATCGCCCAAGAGCTGGATCGATTTCCCCATTCGGATCAGGCGTATGTCTTCTTCAGTGCCCACGGCGTGCCCGTCAGTTATGTGGAAGAAGCAGGCGATCCCTATCAGCAGGAAATTGAAGACTGCACCCGCCTGATTATGCAAACCCTGAATCGTCCCAATGCTTACACGTTGGCTTACCAAAGTCGGGTAGGGCCAGTGGAATGGCTGAAGCCTTACACCGATGATGCGTTAGAGTCATTGGCAGCGCAGGGGGTAAAGGATTTAGTGGTTGTCCCGATTAGCTTTGTTTCGGAACATATTGAAACCCTCGAAGAAATTGATATTGAATATCGGGAACTGGCGGTAGCCGCTGGCATTGAGAACTTTCACCGAGTCCCCGCGCTGAACACGCACCCGACGTTTATTCATGACCTGGCGGACATGGTCATATCGTCTTTAAACACTCCCAGTCGGAAATTCGCGGAGGTGGTGGAATTGGAGCGGGTGAAACTTTATCCGCAGGAACGCTGGGAATGGGGGATGACCACTTCCGCCGAAGTGTGGAATGGGCGGCTGGCAATGTTGGGCATTATTGCAGTCTTAATTGAGATGATGATGGGACATGGGCCGCTCCACGCGATCGGGTTGATGTAGGGCAGCGTTAGTCGGGTTCCTGTTTGCGGCGGCGGGGCTGAGCGCGATCGCCCCCTTGCGCCTGCATGGTGTACCAGCGATGCCACTCTTTGGAACTGCGAATGGCGAACCACAGTAGCAGAAGGGCAATCAAACCGCCTTGCCGGGGGGCATCAAAGGCTAAAAACACCAGCACCACACACAGCACATCCTGGGCAAAAATGACCCAGACGGGCACTCGCTTCAACCGATAAATCCAGCCTGTTTGTACCAGTTGTAGAACTAAGGCGAGTAAACCGCCCGTGATTCCCAGGAGCCAGACTAACCAGGCTGACGGAATCGTGGTTTTGGCGACCGTCATCCCCATGATTGCCCCTACGATTGGACTGAAGACAATTTGGATGAGTTGCAGCCCGCGCCGCCCGACGCGATCTTTAGACACAAAAATTTCTAACAGCGACCAACTCACCAAGACCCCCAATACAATGGGCGGCGGGATGTGGGACAGCAATGGCACCTGTGACCATAAACTATCGCCATAAAGCAACCCAATCATGAGCAATGGGAGGGCAATGCGCATTCCCGCTGCGGCTGAGATGGATAACACTGCCAGCACTTCAATCATGGTGATTCCCGCGAAATGGAGACTGGTGTTCCCAAAAAAGTTTTTGCGATCGCTGTAATTCGGGCTGGGACGGCGTTCACTTGCTGGAGCTGGAATCGTTCAGGCAGTCGGCAGACGATGGTAGATGACGGTGCATTCATCCCGGCATTGGGTTCATGACTTTCTGAATTTAGCTTGTCTAAAAATTTAGCAAAAAGGGCAGATATTCATCTGCCCTCCAGAAACCTCTCTAAAATCGTTTTTCTTATCTAAATCCAACTGCGGCCTGCCAAACGAAGGCCAGCAACAAGAAGAAAACTGGAATGATCGGCAGAACATCCACCAGGGGATCGAAGATGGCGTAAGCCTCAGGCAATTTGGCGAAAAGCAGTGCTGCTTCCATGTAATGAACTCTCCCACGGACTTCAGAATTGACATTTATCGTAACACGGTAGGTCACACGGTTTGCGGTTCGGTGAGCCAATGTCCAAACTCGGATTTAAATCGTCCTGCTAGAATTGCCTGCCGAATTTGTTGGGTGAAGCGGATCAGCTCAGTAATGTTGTGAATCGACAGCAGGGTATAGCCGAGAAGTTCTTGCGATCGCAACAGATGGCTGACATAGGCGCGGGTGAAGTTTTGGCAAGTGTAACAGGGACAGGTGGCATCCAACGGCTGAAAATCTTCCCGAAAGCGGGCATTTCTGAGATTCCAGCGTTCTCCCTGTACCAAGGCATTGGCATGACGCGCTAAACGAGTGGGGATCACGCAATCAAATAAATCGACACCTGCCGCGATCGCTTGCACCATTTCGCGATGCGTCCCTACGCCCATCAAATAACGCGGCTTGTGGGTGGGCAATTGGGGCGCAGTCGCCTGCACAATTTTTTCAATTAACTCCGGCGGTTCTCCCACACTCACTCCACCGATCGCATAGCCAATCAGATCCAGGTCTGCCAATTGTTTCGCGGCATACTCTCGCAGATCGGCATAGGTGCCCCCCTGGACAATGCCAAACAACGCCTGATCAGGGCGTTGATGCGCAACGATACAGCGTTTCAGCCAGCGAAAGGTACGCTCG
>JAIXVO010000080.1 GCA_027482985.1 Cyanobacteriota bacterium | reverse complement strand
CCAAAATTCAGAAGATGGAACAACGGGTGTGCTGGCAAAGTCCGGCGATTCAACAGCGGGCGATCGACCAGACGCGGTTAGTCCTGGAGGATGGCAAATCAGCAGAGGGCGAATTTTCCTTCATGGTGATTGGCGATAGCGGTTCCGGCTACCATCGGGGGCACAATCCCCAGCGCCAGATTGCCCTGCAAATGCTCGCCCATCAGTCCGATTGCCGCTTTGTCCTGCACACGGGCGATGTCATTTACCTGGTGGGTTCCCGCGAATACTATCCCAAAAACTTCATTGAACCCTACCGCGAATTTTTAGTGGGGGGCGATCGCCCTGATCAATTGCATTACGATCGCCTCACCTTCAACCTACCCTTCTTCCTCGTCCCCGGCAACCACGATTACTACGATCTGCCCCTGCCCTACGGTCTAGCCCTCCAGGCAACCCTGCCTTTCCGTTACCTGTTCCGCAACCAGCTCGATTTTGATGTCAAACTCTACGGCTCCGAACAGGGCAACGCTTACGCCAAAGCCTTTCTCGACTACCTCAAAGCCCTCCCTGCCGCCGACCTCGATCGCCATCTCGACACCCACTACACCGCCCCCACTCCCACAGGCCACTGCCTCCGCTACCAACCCAGCCAGTTCACCCGCCTGCCCAACCGCTACTACACCTTCCGCGTCAACAACATCGACTTTTTTGCCCTCGACTCCAACACCTTCAACACCCCCCTGCCCCTGCCCAAAACCATCGATGGTCAGGATGCCCGCGTTGCCCTCCAACAACAACGCGCCGATCTGGAAAAACAACGCCTCGACCTGTTCCGGCAGGCCGCCCAACTGAACGACCACGACCCGCAACAGGCCGAACAACTCGATGACCTGCACGCCAAAGAAGAACAACTGGGGGAAATGATTCGCGACATCGACAAACAACTCGCTGCCGATGTCACCACCGTCACCGATACCGCCCAACTAGATTGGTTGCAGCAACGCCTGATCGAATCCTGGCAAACTGAGTCCGTCCAAGGTCGTATCCTGTTTTTCCACCATCCCCCCTACGTCACGGAAGCCACCAAATGGGAACAGGCCCAAACTCTGGCCATCCGCTGGCGGTTGCGGCAAGTGCTGGATGGGGTTGCAGCTCAGATTGGCGACTTACCCCAGGGTCGCCCCATCGTCGATCTCGTCCTGAACGGTCACGCCCATTGCCTGGAATATCTCCGCACCCTCGACACTGGGCACGCCGACGCTTACACCAACTGGATTGTTTGCGGCGGCAGCGGCTTCAGTTTGCGCCGCCAGCGGTCAGAAGGCAACGACTTAATCGAGCCACGAGGGACAGAAAATCACCTGGTTGCCCAGTCGCAACTTTATATCGGTCGCTCCGGTCAAGGTGCTGACAAACGCCGTCCCTACTCCTTCATCCGCATCGATGTGAAGCCCGGTCGTCCGCCCAAATTCGTCGTCCGTCCCGCGATCGCCGAGTGGTATCACCGGAATTGGCACGAATCCACCCTCGAACCCTTCGTGATTTAGGTGGGAATTCAGCCGCCTACAGCCCCAATCGCGCCACCACTTCCTGCCATTGTCGCGCCCAAGTCCATTGCTGCATGAAATCTGCCGCGATCGCCCCCCGTGTTCGCGCCTCCCGCCGTTGCGAGTAAATGTACTCCAGCAGTTCCAGCACCTCCTCCGGATCAGACTCGCCCCAACCCGCCATCACCCTGGCAGAATCACCTTTAACCGGACGTTGCGCCATCAGGGGAAAGCCCAAGTTCAGTTGAATTAAATCCCGATTCGCCGTGTGATTGGCTAACACCGTCGGGATGCTATGCGCCAACGTCGCCGCGATCGCCTGATTCGCCCCTGTCTCACACCGACTCGGAAACACTGCCACATCCACTTCTCGCAACACCTCTTGTAACACCGGAGCCGCGATCGCCGGCATCAGCATTGCCTCATCCGGTGTGAATTGCGCTTGCCGCCAACCCTCAGAATTCTCCCCTGCCAGCAGCAAGAACGCCTCCGGATGCCGCGATCGCAACGCCCGAAACGCCGTGATCAGAATGTCTTGCCCCTTGATCCAGTCATCCGCCGTCGAGAACACCACAAAGCGATCGCCCAACAGTCCCGTCTTGCCCAAAGGCTTACCGCTGGCCTCATCCACCCCCAGCAACGGCACTACCGCCGCCTCTACGCCTACCTGCTGCAAACACGTTGCCCCCCAGGTTGACCCCACCCCCACCGCTCGACATTGCTGCAAGAAAGCGATCGTTTCCGCCGCCAACCCAAAGTCCTGCAATCCCACCAGCGCCACCGTCGCCGCCGGATTCACCGCCGCCAGCCCGGACACATTCGCCGCATCCACCACCACCAGCGTCAGGTCACTGTCTCCTGCCGCAACCGCCTCTAACCGCGATCGCACCAGCGGATTGACATGACTTTGGGATACTAGCGATCGCCCCGGCACAACGCTCAACCGCCCATCCTGCAATCCCTGCAACACCCACTGCGTCCCCACGATCCCCCAATCCGTGTAGTCATCCAACAGCCAGGAGAGGGCGATCGTCCGGCGATCAGTGGGGTTGAGCAGTTGAATGTTTTCAAACCTTCCAACTTCTGAGACACCTCCAACTTCTAAATTCCCGCCTACGTTCGGCTGAGCGCTCACGTCGAAGCCTGCCTTCTGCCTTCGTTCGGTTGAGCGCTCACGTCGAAGCCTGCCCTCTGCCTCCTCCCGCAGCGCCACCCCCACCCGCGCCACAACCCCCGCCCAATCCCCCGGAGCCGTTTGCCGAAACAGTCGCAGCGTCGGATACCAGGGCGTATCCTCGCGATCACACAGCCAGCGCCAATCCGCCGCAAACATCAGCAACACCCACACGGGCTTACCCATCGCCCCCGCCAGATGCGCCACCGCCGTATCCACCGTAATCACCAAATCCAACTGCGCGATCGCCTCTGCCGTATCGACAAACGACTCCAAGCGATCGCCCCAATCCACCACCGCATCCGCTGGAAGTGCCTGCAACTGCGCCGCCGCCTCCCCTTTCTGCAAGCTATAAAACCGCACCTCCGCCACCGCCAACAACGGGCGCAACACCTCCAAGCCGCAAGACCGAAAGCGATCGTTCCGATGCCCCGGATTCCCCGCCCATACGATCCCCACTTTCAATCGAGAGTCTGCTAGAAGGAGATTTTCAAAACCTCCAACTGCTTTGTCTCCGCCCTCTGCCCTCTGCCCCCTGCCCTCTGCCTTGAGATAAGGACGGGCAGGGATGGTCGCGATCGTGGTCTGCAACAGCCGTGGCAAACTCATCAATGGCGCATGGACATCAAACGCGGGGAGGGGCGCATTTTGCTCAATCCAGCGATCGCAGTCCGGTAATTGCGCCAACAGCGGGATCAACTCGGCCTGACATTCCACCATCACCCGTCCGCCCAGCGCCTGCACCAGCGGCAAGTAGCGAATGAACTGGAGCGTATCGCCAAAGCCCTGTTCGGCATAGAGCAAAATGGTTTTCCCGGTTAAATCCGACCCATCCCACTCTGGCTGGGTAAACGATCGCCGCGCCCAACCCGGTTGCTGCCAGCGCCACTCGATTGCCTCAAATCCCGGAATCAAGTCGCCCTGCAATAACAGCGCATGACCCAAATTCTTGTGTGCCATCGCCATCTCCGGGCTGAGGGCGATCGCCTGCCGATAACACGCGATCGCTGCCGCCACCTGTCCCGCCCGCCGTAACGTATACCCCAGGTTGTAATGGGCATCGGCATTATCGGGCTTGAGTGCCGCCACCCGTTGGGCATAGGGCAAAGCCGCAAATGGCCGATCCAACTCCAGCAATACCGTACTCAAATTCTGCTGCACATCTGCATGGTCAGGGTCGAGCGCCAGCGCCCGTTCATACGCCGCGATCGCCCCCTCAAACTGCTGCTGCTCCTGCAACACCCCGCCCAGATTGCGCCACCCCTCCCCAAACTCCGGCTGCAACGCCACCAGCTTACGGATGAGCGCCTCCGCCTCCGCCAACTGCTTCCTCTGCCCCAAAATCACACTCAACACATGCAACGCATCCGGTTGTTCCGGCTCCCGCTCCAAAATCTGCCGATACAACTGCTCCGCCGTCCCCAAATCCCCTCGCTCATACGCCGCAAACGCGATCGCCAACGCCTCCGCGCCACCCCGCCGATCATCTACCCTTATTCCTTGCCGCTCCTCTCCCTTCCTCTCTCTCCCTTCCTCTCCCTTCCTCTCTCTCCCTGCCTCTCCCTCAACTCCCAATTCCTCCCTCACCTGCTCCACCACCGCTGCCCATTCCCCCACCCTCGCCTGCCGAAAAATCTTCAGCGTCGGGTACCAGGGGCTATCCTCCCGGTGCAGCATCCAGCGCCAATCGGGGGCAAACGGCAAGAGGAGCCAAACAGCCTTGCCCAACGCTCCCGCCAGATGGGTCATCGCCGTATCGACACTGATCACCAGATCCAATTGTTGAATCAGGGCGGCGGTGTCCACGAAATTGGTCATGCGCGATCGCAGATCATGGATCTGGGGATGCGCCGTTAGCAACTCCTGATCGCCCGGTTGCAGATCTTTTTGCAGACTGTAGAGTTCAACGCCGGGTTGAGTCGCCAGTGGTAATAGCAACTCCAGCGGGACTGCGCGAGTCCGGTTGTAAGGATTGTCGGGATTGCCAGACCAGACGATCCCCACCTTCAAAGCGGCGGCGTTGGTAGCGGGGGGCAATGTGGCCGAGGATGCCGGGGGCTGCAAATAGGGCACCTGCGCGGGCACTGTTTCTGCCGTGGAGCGGAAAATGTGCGCCAGACTCAAGAGCGGTGCCTGAATCTGGTATCCCGGCGGCGATCCGCCATAGGGCACCAGTTGTTCCACCCCCGGAATCCCACTCAGCAGTTCGAGCAACGGTGGATGACATTCCAGCAGCACCCGTCCACCCTGCTGCACCACGAATGGCACGTACCGCACAAACTGAATGATGTCCCCCATCCCCTGTTCGGCATGGAGGTAAATGATCTGCCCGTTCAGCGGCGACCCATCCCAGCGGGGACCAGGAAAATCTCGCAGCGATCGAAAGCTGGGCAGATTCACATATTTCCGCCACTCATATTCCTCAAACCCGCGTTGCAGGTCGCCCCCCAGCAATAAGGTGAGGGCTTTATTCCAATGGGCTTCCGCAAAATTGGGTTCGATCGCCGTCGCCTGATCGTAATACTGCACCGCCGTTTGCAAATCGCCACTATCGCGAAACACATTGCCCCAATTGTTATAGGCTTTGGCGTAATCCGGTTTCAGCGCGATCGCCTGCTGATAGTAGTGGGACGCTTCCGCAAACTGCCCCAACTCCTTCAACGCATTGCCCAAATGATTCAACGCCTGGGGAAACTCCGGTCGCCGCTCCACCGCCTGCCGATACGCCGCCGCCGCCCGTTCAAAATCCCCCTGCGCATAGTACGCCAAGCCCAAATTGTTGTAGGCATCCGCATACTCCGGTCGCACCGCGATCGCCTGCTGATAATGCGGGATCGCCTCCTCCAACCGGCCCCGATCCCGCAACGCATTGGCATAGTTATTGTGGGCATCGACACCCTGCGGATTCAACGCGATCGCCTTCTGGTAGTAAGGCATCGCCGCCTCAATCTGCCCCTGCTCATGCAGCGCCACCGCCAAATTATTGTACGTATCCAGATGCTTCGCATCCGCCTGTAACGCCCGCTGATAATGGGCGATCGCCTCCGGCAACTGCCGCTCATAATGCGCCATCAAGCCTAACAAATGCCACCCATCCGCCGACTCCGGCACCCGTTCCAGATAAGCCGCACACTCCCGCCGCGCTGCCTCCACCCGACCCGCCTGATGCAGCTTCACGATTGCTTGAATTTCCGCCGCTGGCACCCGTTGCGAGGGAGTCGCCGTCACCGTTTGCGTCGTCAAGGGTCGCGAAGTTGCCGCCGCTGCTCGGATCGTCAGAGGTGGCGCGGCTGTCGTCCCGCCTTGCATCACCACGGGTTGCGAAGTCGCCGCCCCCGCCTGCATCGCCAAAGGTTGCGCCATCGCCGTCACCCCTACCTCACTCAGCTGACCACTCCCAAATCCCCCCCGCCGCTTCTTCCCCTGCCGCGATCGCCCCTGCTCCTGCTTCTGCCTTCTGCCTCCTGCCTCCTGCCCTCTGCCCCCTGCCTTCTGCCCCAGTTCCCGCCGCACTGCCCCCACCACCGATCGCCAATCCCCAAAAGCCAGTTGCCGAAACAGTCGCATCGTGGGATACCAGGGGCTATCCGCGCGATCGCATAACCAGCGCCAATCCGGTGCCAGGGGGAGAAGGAGCCAGGTGGGTTTCCCCATCGCCCCCGCCAAATGGGTCACTGCCGTATCGATACTGATCACCAGATCCAATTGGTCAATTAACGCTGCTGTATCGGTGAAGTCAGTCAGGTGCGATCGGCAATCCACAATTTCTGGATGGGCTTGCAACAGTGACAGATCGGCTGGCTGGGGTTCTTTTTGCAAACTGTAGAGGGTGATGCCGGGAAGTTCTGCCAGCGGCAATAAATCTGCCAGCGGCACGGTGCGCAATCGGTTGTAAGGATTTTGCGGATTCCCATCCCAGACGAGTCCAACTTTGAAAGAGTTCGGGTTAGACAGATCGGCGAGGTTTGCAAAATCTTGCCGATCTAACTGCTTGGGCGATCGCAGGTAGGGGACGGTGGCGGGGATGGTGTCCAGAGTAGTGCCGAGGATGTGCGGCAAACTCATGAGGGGCGCGTGGACATCGAAGCCGGAGGAAAAGACTGCACCCAGCGGGATCAGTTGGTCAACGTCGGTGAACTGTTGGAAGAGGGCGTGTAGCGGCGGGTGACATTCCAGCACGATCCGTCCGCCTTTCGCCTTCACCAGCGGCAGGTATCGGACGAATTGCAACGTGTCGCCCATCCCCTGTTCGGCGTAGAGCAGGAGGGTTTTGCCCTGGAAGTCGGAGCCATCCCAGCGGGGTTGGGTGTACGTGCGGGCGGGATTTTGCGACAGAAATCGACTCCATTTGAAGCGCCATTCATACCCGGCAAAGCCCCGCTCAAAATCGCCCAACAGTAGATAATTAAGGGCTTTATTCCAGTGCGCCTCGACAAAATCCGGCTTTAGCTCGATCGCCCGCTCGTATTCCGCAAACGCCGCCTCCACCTGTCCCGCATTGCGATAAGCAATCCCCAAATTGTTGTAGGCTCCGGCAAAGTCGGGTTGCGCGGCGATCGCCACCGAAAAATGCTCAAACGCTTCGGCAAACTCGCCCACATATTGCAGCATGTTGCCCAAATTACTCCGGACTTCCACCATTTCCGGCTTCAGCGCCAACGCCTGCCGATAATGGGCGATCGCCGCCTCCACCCGCTTCTGATCCTGATAAACATTGCCCAAATTATTGTGAATTTCGGCAATGTTGGGATTAATCGCGATCGCCTGTTCCAGACACGTCACCGCTTCTTCTAACTGGTGTTGATCCTTGAGGACAGCCCCCAGATTACTCAATGCCTCCACAAACTGAGGCCGTAGCTCCAACGCTTTGCGATATTGCACAACTGCCCCGGCTAAATCCCCCTTTTGCTGGAGGACATTGCCCAAATTGTTGAGCGCTTCCGGGTAATTGGGTCGCTGGGCGATCGCCGCTTCATAACTCGCGATCGCCTCGTCCAGTTGGCGATTTTCTAGAAACAGGTTGCCCAGATTATTCTGTCCCCCTGGAAAATTAGGCCGCAAAACCAGCGCTTGTTGAAACGCCGCGATCGCTTCCTCCACCCGCCGCTGCTGTTGCAACGCCAGCCCCAAATTGTTATACCCATCGGCACTATCCGGCTTGAGGGCAATCAGCCGTTCATACTGGACGATCGCCGCCTCCGTCTTCTCCTGCTGCTGGAGCGTCGAAGCCAGACTGATATACGCCTCGGCATAGGTCGGCTTCAAGGCGATCGCCTGCTGAAAGTAAGCCACCGCCTCGTCTAACTGATTCTGGAGCCGCAACACGCTGCCCAAATTATGGTGCGCTTCGGGATAGTTGGGTTTGAGCCGAATCGCCGTCTCGTAGCACGCGATCGCCCGTTCCAGGTCATTTTTCTCTTTGTAAACAATCCCCAAATTATTATGGGCTTCGGCATAGTTGGGGTTCAGCGTCAGGGCTTGCTCGTAGGAGGCGATCGCCTCCTCCAGTTGCCCCAGTTCCTTCAACACATTCCCCAAATTGCTCAACACTTCCGGCTGCTGCGGCTTCAACGCCAACGCCTGCTGATAGTGCGCCAACGCCTCCTCGTACTTGCCCTGCGCCTTCAGGACAATCCCCATACTGTTGTGGGATTCCGCCCCCGGTTGCAGCGTCAACACCTGAGCAAAATAAGCTTCCGCCTCCTCAAATCGCTGATCCTCATAGACCAGCGCCCCCAGCAAATTTAAGGCATCGATCGCCTGGGGCTGTTCTTGCAACAGCAGTTTATAAACCTGTTCAGCTTCCGCCATGCGACCGGAACGCTGATATTGCAGAGCAGTAGAAATTGAAAGCGGCGTATTCATCCATCAACTCTTGGGCGGCAGTGCTGATTATTTTAGCCACAGCCTTCCCGGTTGTCTGTCCGTGCGATGGGTTGCAACAAAACTCAATTATTTTTTGGGCGATGGGGGCGATCCAGTCATCCCAAACTTTGGCGGAGAGGCGGGTTTCGCCGATCATCTTGAATCGCCAAGTTCAACCCTTGCCAAAACCCACCCTGCCCAGACCCGCGATCGCCGCCGAAATCTCTGATGGGACGATTTGAGCTTTTTTGTAGGTTGGGTTGAACATCGTGAAACCCAACAGGAGTCTGGGTTTTGTTGGGTTACGCTGGCGCTAACCCAACCTACGAAAATGGAGTATCTACCGTTTTGTTGTCTGGTCTGAGGGAGCCTGGTAATAGACCTTGCTGCCCTGATCCGGGACAAAGTAACAACTGCGGTAGGAGCGCCAGAGGGATTTCCAAATGGTTTCCCGCGACTCGTGGTAGTACTCGCCCAAAACGGGTTTAATCGCGGCGGTCGCTTCCAGCAGGTGGTAGTGGGGAATCGTGATGAAAATGTGGTGCGCGACGTGGGTGCCGATATTGTGATGAATCGGATTCACGATCCCATAACTGCGATCGATGGTCGAGAGCGCCCCTTTCAGGAAGTACCAATCTTTCCCGCGATACCAGGGAATTTCCTCATCCGTGTGATGCAAGAATGTCACCAGATCCAGCCACATGACGAAAATCACATAGGGCACCAGGTAGTACTTCGTCAAAAAGCCCAACCCATACTGCCAACCGATCGCCGCCAATAGACCCACCATCAACGCACAACAGATCGTACTGGTCAACACTTGCCATTTTTCGTGGGGACGAAATAAAGGGCTTTCCGGTAGGAAGTGAGAGCCTTGTTTCCCGGGCGATCGCCGAAACAGGTAAAGCGGGTAGACAAACAGAATCAGGTGAAAGCGTGCTAGTTTCTCCGACCAGCCCATCTCTTGATACTGAGATTCGGTCACGGGATACCAGCTTTCATCCGTGTCAATATTGCCCGTGTTGGTATGGTGGGTGCGGTGGCTGATCCGCCAACCGTGGAAGGGCACCAGGATCGGCGTATGACAAATGTGACCCAGGAAGTGATTCAGCCAGCGATAGCGGGAGAAGGAACCATGTCCGCAATCATGCCCAACCACAAATAAAGCCCAGAACATGGTGCCTTGGAGCACCCAGAAAATGGGAAAAAACCAGGCTTGGTCAATGCGAGCCGCCAACCAATACAAACCTGCGACGATGCCAAAATCCAGGAATAGATAAGACAGCGATCGCCAGAGATTGGACTGAAAACAATGGGCGGGAATCGCCGCACGGACATCTTGCAGCGTGAACGGCAGGGTTTCACGCGAAATCGGACGAGAAAGTAAGTTTGAGGTCACGTTGTCGAGGTGCTGAAAGGTAACAAACAAGTGTGAGGGCTGTTACCCAGTCTCCAGAAAAACGAGATTTGCCAACAACTCCCCACAAGAAAAACATTCTAGTGCTTAACGTTACTTCATGAATAGGGGAATCCCGCTCATCTTTGCCGTGCTCAAGTCGGTGTTGCTGCCTCGCGAGATGCATTGCCCTCATCCCCAACCCTTCTCCCCAGGGTGAGGGCGGGTCGGAGGCTTCATTCCAGGGTTCAGCAATGCGCTCAAGTCGCCATGTCGGGTTGCGTCACTGGAATCGTCACCACAAACGTACTACCTGCCCCCGGAGCCGACTCACACTGAAGCGTGCCATGATGCCGCTCTGTGACAATTTGATAGCTGATCGATAAGCCCATCCCGGTGCCACTGCCGACGGGTTTCGTCGTGAAGAAGGGATCAAATAACCGCGACTGGAGGGCTGCTGGAATGCCGGTGCCATTATCGTGAATGCTAATCGTGACGTGATCGCGATCGCGCTGGCTGGTCGTAATCCGAATTGCGGGTGGCTCAGTGAGATCGTCTGCCAGTCGGCGTGCTTCTACGGCATCGATCGCATTCCCCAACAGATTCATAAACACCTGGTTCAACTGTCCGGCGTAACATTCCACCAGGGGCAACTCACCATACTCCTTGACCACGGTGATCGCAGCCTGTCGCGGTTGCGCCTTGAGTCGATGTTCCAGAATCGTCAGGGTGCTATCCAGATTGGCGTGTAAATCCACCGCCTTAAATTCCGCTTCATCCATGCGCGAGAAGGTGCGAAGGGACAGCACAATTTGCTTGATGCGATCGGCACCCAGTTGCATCGATGCCAGGAGTTTCATCAAGTCTTCTTTAAGAAACTCATAATCGATCGCCTCCAGAGTTTCCTCCACTGCTGGCGAAGTGTGGGTGTAGTGCACTTCGTATTGCCGCAGCAGCTCAAACAAATCCTGAATGTAGCAGCGAGCAGGGCCAAGGTTGCTGTAAATAAAACTGACGGGATTATTAATTTCATGGGCAACCCCTGCCACCAACTGCCCCAGCGACGACATCTTCTCACTCTGAATCATCCGACTTTGCGCTTGCCGCAGTTCTTGCAACGTCTCCTCCACTTCTTGCGCCTTCTGTCGCAGTTGAAGTTCCGCCTGTTGCCGCTCCTGCATCTGTTCTTCCATCAGCGCGATCGCCTGTTGCAATTCCTGCGTCCGTTGCGCCACCTGCTGTTCCAGGGAATCATTCGCTTGCTTCAACGCCGTTTCCGTTTGGTGCCGCTCGATCGCAATCCGCGCCAGATAGGTGGCTTTTACCAGCAATTCGCGATCGTGGGGCACAGGCATGTAGGGAAAGGGATGATACATGGCAAACGTCGCCAACACCCGCCCATCGCACGCTAGAATCGGGGTTGACCAACACGCCCGCAGCCCGTAACTCAAGGCTAACTCCCGAAAATCGGCCCACAGGGGATCAAGACTGATGTCTTCCACAATCACCGAGGCCACCCGGTACGCTGCTGTGCCACAAGACCCCACGGCTGGCCCAATCTGAATCCCATCAATCAAGCGACTGTAAGCTACTGGCAAACTCGGTGCTGCCCCATGCAGTAGTCGTTGCCCATCTGCATCCATTAACAAGAAAGAACAGAAGGTGGGTTCTGCCGCCTGGGTTTCAATCAACCGCGCTAAGGTTTCCAGAATCAGAGACAGCGGTTCGCCCTGGGCAATCAGTTCCAACACCTGATTTTGCCCTTCCGTCAGCGCCAACATTGCTGCCACCTGATCGCGATCGGCTGGCAGCGTCAGGGGGCAGGTCGGGGGGGGGTAGTCCAGGCGGTTGAGCGGCGTCAGTGTGTCGGTCATCTTCATGCGTCATCATGGGCGAGGGGTTTCATCTCTTACCCTAAGCAGAAAATGTGTAAATCTTGTGAAGTCGGCTCAAATGACGCGACTGCTTCCGTATCGCAACAACCCGATCGGGTGCTGCGCTTCCCAGATGGCGGTTCGTGCAGGCCCGCATTATGGGCAAATCGCTGGCTGTGCTTTGAAGTCAGAATTGGTTTGTAAATAGTTACGAATCCAATGACAACTGGACTGCAAAATTTGGTTTTCATCAAGCACTTGATTGAGTGACCAGAGAATCACGACATCATCCAACCCGCCGGATACCAGAAGCGGCGATCGCCCAGCAGCGGCAGGGGCAAAGGCCACATCTAAGGCTCGCTTTTCGTGTCCTTCCAGGGTCGCCAGCAGCGTGCCATCCTGTTTCCACAGTTTGATGGTGCGATCCCAACTGGCGGAGGCGATTACAGTGCCCCACTCCGGCGGGAGTCCAGAATTCGGCGGGATAAAAATCACCGCATTCACCCGATCTTTGTGGCCGGATAACGTGCGGAGGAGTTTACCTTCGAGCGACCAGAGCTTGATCGTCATGTCTTCACTCGCAGTCGCCACCATTGAACTATCGGGACTAAACGCCACATCCCAAACATTATCGGCATGTCCTGCCAATCGGAGTTGGGGTTGAGTGGGGAATTGCCCCTGCGCATTGCGTCGCCACAGCCGCACGATCGCATCCCGCCCACCCACTGCTAACCATTGATTATCAGGACTAAAAGCCCCAGCATTCAGGCGATCGGGATTTTTTTCCAGCACTTGCCTCAATTTGCCGTTCCGATGCCATAGTTTGGTAGCGCCATTCCAACTCACAGAGACGATTTCGGCTCCGGTGGGATTGAACGACACATCAAAGATCGCCGCCGCATCCGCCTTGATCGCCAAGCGCCGTTTGCCCTGCGGTGTCAGCAGATTCAGGAACCCATCGGCACTGCCAGCCGCGATCGCCGCTCCCGTAGGATGCACATCCACGGTCCAGATTTCACCCTGATCCAGTGCCACAGTTTGTTGTAACTGCCCGTCCCGATTCCAGAGCTTGATACTACCGTCGGAACTGGAGGACACGATGGTATTCCCATTAGGGGTGACGGTGACAGCCCAGACGGAAGCCTGATGTCCCCGCAGGATGGTGGTCAGGTCGGGCGCAAGTTGCCACACCCGCACTAATTTGTCTTCCCCACTGGAGATGAGCGTCTGCCCGTTGTGGCTCAATGCCAAGTCCCAAACACCATTGGGATGGGCTTCTAGGGTGCGGGTGACAGCGTGATCGCGCGTCCAAAATTTGATCGTGTCATCCCAACTGCCGGAAACGAGCGTTTCCCCATCGGGACTAAAGGCCAGGGTGACGATCGCATTTCGGTGTTCGACAGCCGTGTGTAACAGCGTGCCGTCCATCTGCCACCAGAACAAACTGCCGCGCCAATCGCCGGCCACCAGAGTTTGCCCATCGGGACTGAAAGCCACACTCACCAACCGATTGCCCCCATCTTTAGCGGGTAGCGGATTTTTGAACGTGCGCCTGAGGGTGCCATCCAACTGCCAGAGGCGGACGGTGTTGTCCCAACTGGCAGAGGCGATCGTTTGCCCATCGGGACTGAACTTGACATCCCAGATGAACCCCTGATGTCCCGTCAACGTGCGCATCAGTTGGCCTTGAAAATTCCAGAGTTTGATTTGCTGGTTTTCGCCAGCGGAAGCAATCCATTGCCCATCAGGGCTGATGGCGATCGTCGAGACACGTTTAGAATGGGCGGCGATCGTCCTTAACGGCTGACCCTCTCGACTCCAAATCCGGACAGTGCCATCGCGTCCGCAGGAAACCAGCGTTTGCCCATCCGGACTAAATTCGACATCCACCACATCCCCCTGATGCCCCTTGAGGGTATGGAGCAATTTGCCATCGGCACTCCACACAAAAATCGTGGCTTGTTGATGGGCAGAGGCAATCCGTTCCCCATCCGCACTCACAGCCAACCCCAACACGCGACCTTTCCGCCCATTGAGCCGATTCCGTTCCACCACCTGAAAAGCGGCTCGATTTAACTCCCGCTGAACCTGCGTCGCCACTTCAGTGGGCAGCGGTTGAATTTGCTGTAATCGTTTGTGGGCTTGGATTGCTGACACCAGCGCATCCAGCCGATTGCCTGCCACAAATTGGGCTTCGGAGGTGTTGGCGATCGCTTCTACTTCGCGCACATTGGCCTGCCGTTGCTGCATCAGGGCATAAAGTCCCAACCCACTCGCCAACAAAAATCCCACACTCATGGTGCCCAACAGCCATTTTTGCAACCGACTGGCGCGTTGTTCCTGGTGCAGCCGTTTTTCCACTTCCTGGAGGCGTTTAACTTCTTCCTCCCGCTTCAAGGTTTCCAGATCAGTGCTGGTGCCAAACCACTTCACCACCTGCCCACTGGCCTCGCGAATCGGCATGGCTCGGTTCAGGAACCAGCGATAGGTGCCATCCGCCGTTTGCATCCGCACTTGCATTTCGTAGGGTTCACCCTGTTCCCTGGCGATTTGCCACGCCGTCAAACTCTCCGGCAGATCATCCGGGTGCATCACATCCACCCATTTCCAGGCGGTCATCTCACTCCGCGATCGCCCCAGGGAATCACTCACCTGTTGATTGGTGTAGGACAGGGTGCCATCTGGCTCCGCAATCCACACAATTTGGGGCACCGCTTCAGCGAGTTGGCGAAAGAACCGTTCGCTCTCCTGCTGAACCTCCAGTTGGTGTTGAATGCGTTGCCGTTCCGCCTCCTGACTGGCCGCAAAAAAATGATAGTCCACGTCACTCAGGCTTTTATCTTGTGCCCACAATTGGGCATCCAGCAGCGATTGGTCGCGCAACAGAGCGGACTGATCCTGGCGTTGAGCCGCCAGCCAGCGATTAATGACTGGAGCATAAGGACGCAATAAATTGAGTTGTTGATGCACCCAATCGAGGTTGAAGATTTGGCGATAGATGGGATTTTTGATCGCCAATTGATCGCCCTGCCGCACGACTAAACCAGAGAGCAAGAGTTCAATCTGTTCGCGACTATCATCCAGCGGCACGATTTCATCCTGGAGCAGTTGTTGATAAATGCCGAGCAGTCTCCCGGTTCGGTTTTCCTGCCAAAACAGGCGATCGCGGATGGTGCGGAAATGAACGGGTTCATCCTGTGCTTCCCAGTTGTCCAGCACTTGCGTTTTCACCAAACTTGCCATCCAAAAAGAGTCCATTCCCGGTGGCAGATGCAGCGGGGCAGTCCCACTCTGCGCGACGGTGTGAATCACCTGCTGACAAAGTTTTTGGCTGAGAAACGGTTGTCCGCCAGTCCAGTCCAGAATCGTTTGCAGCATCGGCACTGGATCGGTCACGACGGTTGCCAATCCGGTCAGGAGGGGCTGCGCTTCGGCGGACGTAAACCCACTCAAATGGATGGCTTGACCAATATTAAAGGGCGTACGTTGTTTATCGGTAATCAGGTCAGCCGGAGTCGTGACACCAAATAAAGCAATATTGAGGCGTTGATAGTGAGCATCATGCGATCGCTGGTTATAACAAGAGCGAATCCAGGCAAAGAAATCATCGACGGGAAAGTCGAGACTCAATAAACTATCAATTTCATCAATCAAAATGTAGATCGATTGGGTGGGAAATTGCACCAATAGAATCTCTTCCAGAAAGACCGTTAAACACTGAATCGGCGGTAAGTCGGCATGGTCATCGAACCATTTCCGGTAATTGATTTGACTCAGTAATTGAAAACTTTGTAGCAAACTCACCATGATGCCGCGATACCACTGCTCTGGGGTCAGGCGATCGCTGCCCAAGCGCGTCATATCCACATAGGCACACTGCCCGCCCGCCGCTTGCAGTTGTTGCTTCACCCGCACCAACAAGGACGATTTCCCCATCTGCCGTGCATTAAACACATAGCAAAATTCCCCCGCCTGCAATGCCTCGTACAGTTCCCGGTCTGCCTGCCGCACCACATAAGTCGGCGCATCCGCCTGCAAACAGCCACCGACTTTATAGCGAAACGAGGACATAGGGTGCTACGGGTTGAACAGGTAGGTCTGCAAGTATGCCTGATAAAGTTTACAACTCAACTGCCAACCCTGGGGCGTGGGTTGAATCAATCCCATGCCCTCTAGTTTATACGCCAAAATGGGGTCGAGCAGGATGCGGGGAGTCGCATCGGTTGCCGCGATCGCGTCAGGCTGTACCAGGGGTCTGATCTGTTCCAGCCAGTGCGGATTGGCGTTCAGTTGAGCCAGTAAGCGCTGTAAATGGTTGCGATAAATGCCCTCGGAGGAAGCGGCGGAGCGCAACAGATCGGCAACGGCCATGCCCTGATGCAGATGGTAGAGCGCCAGGTTGATCAGGGTGGGGTTGCCATCCAGCAACGCCAGCAAGCGATCGCCATCCGGCTCGTTCCAGGTGACGGCATAAGTTTGAGCGAGAGTCTCGACCTGGGCGCGGGTGAGGGGCGGCAGGGTGAGGGGCAGACCCACATTAAACGGCGATTGATTAATATCCAGCGGCAGGTAAGCATCGGTGGAATAGGCGACCACCAGCCGTAACCGTTGCCAGACTTCATCATGTTGGGCTTCCTCATGCCACGATCGCAGGAGCGGCAGCAAACTTTTGGCCGTCTCAGGATGTTCAAAGATCCGCTCGACCTCATTAAACACCAGCACCAGCGGGCGCTCCAATGTCGCCAAAATCGCTTCTCGCACGTATAAAGTCGTGCTGAGCTTGCTGCCTAATAATTCATCCCAATATTGATCCAGACTGATGCCACACGTTAATTTGTGACACAACACCACACACAACCAGCGCAAGAAGGCATGGGGCTGACCCAAGGTTTCAGTATCCGCCTGTTGCAGATCGATCGCCACGGTGTGGTAGCCCTGTTGTTTGGCCTGTTGGAGCAGCCGCAACAGCAAAGACGTTTTGCCAAACCCGCTGGGAGCTTTAATCCGAATCACACAACCGGGTTGCAAAATTTCCTGCAAGGCGCGATCGTCGATGCCGGGACGATGAATGTAGCGATCGGAATCGAGGGGCACTGGACCACTGGGGTAAGGGCTGGGTGCGGTTCTGAGGGATGCCGTTTCGACCCAGGGGGGCAGACCTAGGATGTCTGCCTCATCCCCAACGGGTTGCCAATCACTCTCCAGCAGGATGAGATTAAAGGCATTAAACAGGAGGGTGAGCGAGCGGCGATCGACCCCTGCTTTGGATGTCCATAAGCGGCTGAGGGTGCTGGTGGAAACGCCCACTCGTTGGCTCAGTTCTTCTGCCGTAAACCGTTTGCCCTCATGTTCTGCCACTTCTGCCGCCTGAATCGCCTGATTTAAGCGTCGTAAGCCATTTGCCGTGAGTGCAATTCCACGTTTTCGCTTGCCAGCAGGAGGAGGGTTGGAATTCATGAATTCAGGCAGGGGAAGTGAACCAGAGAGGGGGGCTGGATGCCATGATGGGGACGATCGCGACGGTGCTTTTATCCATGCCGGATGTCGTTGCATCAACCGGAGTCATTCATTGCAGTAACCGAAATCGTCAGTTAAACGACTTAAACAGTCACGCAAATGAGAAAAGCGATCGCAATTAAACACCAGCATTGATAGATTACAACAATTGCGGAAAAAGAATAGGGTGTCCTCTGGTTTTTCTAGGGTTAACATTTTTGTAGGGAACGCGGTTGTGCGCGTTGGCTGATTCCGGTCGATCAAGCAACCGATCGGATAGGCAATGTCCTCTCGCTACCTGACCTCCTGGATAGTGACAGAGGCAAGAAATAAAGATTTTTTTTAGATCGTTTAATTGCAGAATTTGTCTGTTTTTTCAGACTGGAATCGCTCGTTAACTGATCATTCTGGCTTAATTGAATCACTAAGCCAGTTAACTGCGAATTGACTGCGCAAAACTGACTTAAATAAATTGCAGGCTTTAGATAGTATCTATGTGTGAATAGCCATTTATTGCTTTTTATTTTATGATGCCTTTTGTCAATCCATCCTGGGTCTGAGTCAACTGTAGGGTCTGGCGCAATCTGAGGTTGCTGAACGAGAACTCTTGATGCTCAGATGCTGTGAGTTCACAATTGTGTGTTGATATTGCTTTGTTCCCGGAGGACTGTCCTAATGATGAACCTTTCCAAACCTGTTTTAACGATGACACTGGCGATCGCCGCTCTGAGTGTGGCGGTCAGCGCCAAAGCCGACACGGTGCAAGCGCGTTGTGCGATCTATCCCAAAGGGGAAGATCGCGCCAAGTCCTCTGGTCCCTGTACCTTTTCGCAACGCCAGGGTGTCGTCGGGATTCAGTTGCAAAGTGGCAAACGCTATGATCTGGTGCCAGTGGGTCAAAACCCTGGAAACTATCGGGATCAGAATGGTCGGGCTGCTTACCGTCAGGCTGGATTGGGTGATCTGGGGCAAATTTACCGCCTTGCCACGGAGTCAATTTACGTTTATTGGGATGCCGCTCCCGCTAATCAGCAGGGTGCTCAGCCAACACCTCCCACCACCGCGAAATCGCCCGCCCCGCTCACGTATATGACCCCACAAGGGTCTAATATGATCATGACCCAAATCACGGAAGGGGAATTTCGCTTTCGCGGCCCCTTACGCAGAACCTCTGGCAATAAGTTTAGTGGTGAGGATGGTCAAGTGCGGGTAATGTACGACAAAGACACCAGTCGCGTGGTCGTGATTAACAAGGTCACGGGCACAGAGTTTTACAACTACTTCTTTTCCACTGCCGATGAAGGCAAGTTGTAAGTAGCCGAGATCGAGATCTGCGACTTCTTCAATAAGTCGCAGATCTGAAGCCTAGCTCTGGGTTCATCTTGGTGGCTGCCGATCGCCTATCACAAGCGATAGACGATCGCGGTGCTGAAGGAGTCGCAATCGTGAATCCATTCACTTCACCGAAAATGAGTTCTATAACTACAGGTTTACTGATGTCAAAAAAAGATGCTTTGTAAGGCATAGTTGAGTCCAAGCTGAGTTTATTTTAAGTTCAATGAGGAGTTGTCAATGAATACCCGTTTTTCAAAAATGTCATCCCTTTGGGGTTGTACGCTTGTGACGGCAGCGCTGCCTATCCTGGCTTTAGCACAGCCTGCTAGCGCCGAAACGTTGGCGCGATCGCATGGCCGCTGTAAGTTAACCAGTGGGACTTATGTTGTGTTTGATGGGTATTGTGTTGCCAAGCAAAAACAACAAGGCGGCACAACCCTGTTCGTGGTTGAACTGGATAATGGTTCCAAATACAGCTTTTCTGGCCCCAATAAGCAAGCGCTCCAGGTGGAAACCTACGATGGGATTCACAACGTGCAGTTTACGGAAGATCCAGACAAAGGGGTGTTTGTTTGGCAGGAAGACGGGAACCGTAGTCGCTTATCCGTCAAGCTAGACGAGCAACACAGCCCGAATGTCTCGCATGATGCTCCGACCCCATCGCTGGGTACGGCCTTAGGGACTTTGGCCGGTGCCTTAATTGGGAACCTGATCACGGGCGGCAAACCAGTTCAACAGCCCTCCCGCCCCACGCCTAGCACCCCATCGGTGGCGATGAATCCTTACAGTGGGAAAGGTTACACGGCAACCGCCTCGTTTAGATGTTCCGTGGGCAATGATAGCCACAATTTACAATGTCCCGGTGGGATTATGCGTAAAGGCAATGGTGTCGCTTCAGTGACGGTGCTATTTCCCAATCAGAACGAAGTCCAGTATGATTTCCGGGGTGGTGCTGTCACGACCACCTTTCAAGGTCCATTGGATTGGGGTAAAGATGGTGATCAATGGTTTATTGGCGTAGACCGCAATCTGTTCATTATTATTCCCGATGCCGCAATCTTTGGGGGCTAACCTCGGCAAAAGATGATCTAAGTCTTTGTGCCTTAGCTAAGGCACAAAGATTGGGTCGATCGCGGGTTGCGCCAATTTGTGTCATGAGTTTTTTATTTTAAACCTTCTTTGAGGTGCATACTAATGACGACTCAACGCCCTGCCGGGGTTACGATTTTGGCCGTATTACAGCTGATTGGGGGAATTGCGAATCTCTTGTTTGGCATAACCAGCCTTTTCTTTGGTGGCGCGATCGTGGTTAGTGGCGCGGCTGCATCCACTGGCTCCCCTGCGGTCATCGGGCCAATGATGACACTATTCGGTGCCTTGTTCATTGCGATCGGGGTGTTTGGTTTGGTGCTCAGCTATGGTTTGTTGAATTTACAGCAATGGGCCTGGAAACTGGCGATGGCGTTAGCCGCCATTAATGTTGTGACTCATCTTATCTCCCTTTTCCAGGGAAGTAACGTTCCTGGTGCCATTGTGTCAATGGTGATTTCTGGTTTGATTCTTTACTACCTGTTTCGCCCTAACGTGAAACGGGGCTTTGGTTTAGCTTAAGCCGGATCCAGTCAGTTCAAAAATTGAATCTGGGGTGCGGGTTTCAGATTGATTGAAAGTGTTGAGGATCTATTCTGATGTTGAAGTTGAAACAAGGCTTAATGACTCTATTGGCCGCGATCGCTGTTGTCGTCACACTCTCGCCAGCCTTGGCACGCGGGGTTTCTACCCTGACTGCCAGAAATCCTAACTCGCGCATTAATGTGCGATCGCAGCCCACAGTGAATTCATCTTCGCCACACTACGGCTTCCCAGGAGACAAAGTCCGCGTGATCCAATGTGTGCAAGACCAGGACAGACGAGGTAGCGATCTGAATTGGTGTAAAGTGCAATTTGTGAATTCTAAAGCCGTAGGTTGGATTCGCAGTGATTTCATCGTCTTTGCGGATGGCGGCGAATGATGTGTGAGGAGTGATGGAACAAAATTTCGTGAAATTTCGATTTTGGGGGGGAGTGAGCAGTACGATCGCCCTTCTCCTGGGAACGGCCAGTATCGCCTCTGCCCAAACTACGACCTTCCCCTCTGCCAATACCTTAAACTTCCAAACCAGTGGACGGGAGCGCACTCCCAGTGTCGGAGATTGGTACACAAGTTTAACGACTGCGAGTACCCAGCGCTTTCATCGCTATGTCATCTCGGTCACCTCCAGCGACTTACAAGTTGCTGGAGGTGCGGTTACCATCTCGGTTCTGGATGCTGAAAGTAATGGGGCATTGGATGAAGTCGATGGGTTGCCCATTGGTTCTGCGGGCAACTCTGACCCCACTCGCTTCCAGTTACTTGCCCCTGATGGCACGCTCTTAAGTACGCTAGACGTGCCTGCCGGAGCCGCCGATGGCACCACCATTACGTTCCCCCCAGTAGCGGCTCCTGGCTTCTACGAAGTGCGATCGTTCACGGGTGCGTTTCCGATCAGTGGTGATGCGACGATTGGGCTCAACAATGACGACAATGGCTTTCGCATTCAGGTCAACTTCCCAGATGCCGTATTGGGCGTGTTGCAAGGCACATTTCAGCAAAACGTTGCCCCGACACTTTCGTTCCCTTTCTACTATCTGGTAGGGCCTGGTGCCGAAACCATTGTGGCCTCCAATTTTGATCTGGATACCGGGGTGTTGGGGGGAGCTTCGGTTTCTTATACCAGTCCGGACGGTGCCACGATCGCGGGTACGCCTTCGGCAGATGCGGTGTGGAATGTGAGTAATACCCTGAACCCGACTGGGACGACGGGCGATCGCATTGCCAACCAAGCGCGATTTGGCACCTGGCGCTTAAATGTGGCTGATCTAGATTTCAATAACCAGGTGATCTTTTCGGTCTCCTTGTTGCCGCCCAATAATCAACCCCCCATTCTGACTCCCATCACGCCGGACATTCCCCGGCGAGCGGGCAACTTTACCCTGACGCCATCTCCCAATCCGGCGGTTTCCGCTGGAGGAGCCGTGTGTCATCCGTTTATCGTCACTAACCGCTTTTTTACCAGTGACATTATCAATCTGGAGTTAACCGAATTAGATTCGCGCTATACCATTCAATTTCGAGATGCTGCTGGCACCACGCCTTTAGTGGATACGGATGGGGATGGTCGAGTCGATACGGGCATTTTGCAGCCCAATGAAGCCCGCGAAGTGACCTTATGTGTCACCCCTAGTCCGGGCGCTCCGAGCCAATACCGACCTGTTGTGCGAGGAACTTCGGCCATGGATCGGCGCGTGCGCGAACAGGCGATCGCGGCAGGGGTGACACCTTTACCCGAACAGGTGCAACTGTTACCGAAAAATTATGTCTTTGATGCCGGAGCCCCGGCTTTGCGTTTAGTCAAACGCATCACTGGAGTAGTTCGCAACGGTAGTGTGCTGAATGGGGTAAATTTCAATCAAATATTGGATGACCCTAATTCGACAGAAGATAATGCTGCTGGCTGGTCACAAATTCCCTTAGTGGGAATCTTGCAACTAGATAACAGTACCCCCGTTCAATCGGGCGATGAAGTTACCTATACCGTGTATTACTTGTCTGATGGCGGTCGGTCGGCGCTAGATGTGAATCTCTGTGACTTGGTTCCGCCAGGGACTACTTATATTCTCAACAGTGCTCAAGTGCAGGTTGCCAATGCCAGTTTGACAACAGGCGGTACTTTCTTTACCCCCTTAGCCCCCCTACCAGCCAATAACCCTTGTCCCATCCCAACGAATCCGAACGGAGCGGTCATTTTCAATTTGGGTGAAGTTTCTAATAGTGCTGGGGCTAATTTTGGCTTGATCCGTTTCCGAGTTCGAGTGAATTGATGGAATTAGTGACTTCTAAATTCTGATTGATGCAGATTGAGTCCACCATCCGACTACAGTGATAGTGTCCAAATTCAGGCGATATACATTATGAGTCTCGAAGATAAATTGAAAGCGGCGGCCAAAGATGCGGAGGGCAAACTGCAATCCGCAGCGGGTGAACTCACTGGGGATACCCAAATGAAAGCGGAAGGTGAAGTCAAACAGGCGCAAGCCAGTGCGATGAATGCTGCGGCTGACCTGAAAGATAAAGCCGCCAATGCATTGGATAACCTGAAAAGTGCAGCCAGTGACGCGATCGATAGCGTGAAAGAAAAGTTGGATTAACGTATTCATTGGGGTTTAGTCACAAAGGCTGATTAAAGTCTGGACTTTAGAAGATCAGTCTTTTCAGTTAAATTCAACTAGGATTCATTGGGTTTTGTCCTATTGGATGGTTGATCGCATCTTGGCAATACACAACCTCTTAAGCGTGCGATCGCGTACCGATGAGGAGAGTCATACTTTTCCTCATGCCATCCAATTAGCGATCGCTCTTTTGTTATGAAGGAGCGATCGCTTTATTCATTTAAGTTTTCTCCGAGCTTGATTTTAATGCTGTTCTCAATCTGATTGAGCTAGGAAAATTCTGTAACAAGCTGGTATTCCAAACGGGTCTGTTTGACACTCTATTGAAAGCCTTATGAAACATCCGCATCGCCTGTTTTTAGCTTTTGTGATGGCGATCGCCGTCGCGATCGCCCCCACCTTGCCCCTCTGGAGTCAATCCCCTCAACCGACTATTCCTGCCGCTGCCACCAGTACGGGTAAAAGCGGTACCTACGCAACCATCCCCTGCGCCACTCTGACCGCCGCTCCCGCAACGAGTTCTCCCTCGGGTCAAGCGTCTAGCCCGTTTCCGGCTCAGACGGTGGAAGGCAAGGACTATGAATGCGGCTACTTGACGGTTCCCGAGCAGCACAGTCAACCCCAGGGAAACACCATTCAGGTGGGGATTGTCAGGCTCAAAAGCACCAATCCCAAGCCTGCCGAACCCCTCCTTCTGTTTCAGGGCGGCCCCGGTGGTTCCAGTATTGACCTGTTTCCAGGATTCTTTCTGCCCCATAGTGAGAACTCCCTCAAATTGCTGTCAGAGCGGGATTTGATCGTTTTTGAGAAGCGTGGAAATCGTTACTCCAAACCCTACCTGGATTGTCCAGAGTACAAGGAAGACGATATTCATTTGGATGCAGCGGCATTGGCGGAGACGCTGAAAGGACTGAAAGTCTGTCGCGATCGCCTCGTGAACGCGGGGGTCAATCTGGCGGCTTTCAATAGTGTGGAAAGTGCCCACGATGTGGCAGCGCTGGTTCAGGCGTTGGGCTACAAGCAGGTCAACCTATATGGCGTTTCCTACGGCACCGAACTGGCGCAGGATGTACTGCGACTGCATCCTGACATCGTTCGCAGTGTGATTTTGGATGGGGTGGTGCCGAACGAACCCAGTGTTGATGCCCAATATGCGGTTATTCTCGATCGGTTAATTACCGAGGTGGATGCCGCCTGTGCTCAGGATGCCGACTGCCATGCCCGATATCCCGATGTGAAAGGCACTTTTGAGGCGACCTACAAACGGTTAAACCAGACCCCTGGGTCCACTCGCCTCGCCACCGGCCAAGGGATTGAGCAACAACCCGTCACGGGACTCAATATGGCTCATACCATCTTCAATCTCTCCTATGGATCGGGTGCGCCTTTCATCATCCCCGCGTTGATTTACCAGGCCAGTGAGGGCAATTTCACGATGATTACCCACGCCCGGTATCTCAGCCACAGCGGCGGCGTGGCGGCGGGCACCTACTACTCCGTGAAATGTTCGGAAGATATTGCCTACAGTAAAGCGTTGGTGACCGCCGGCGTTGCCCCGTTTGCCAAAGAGTGGGGTGGGATGATGCTGAACTTTATGCAGGATGCCTGCCAGGTGTGGAATGTGCCTGCCGTGCCGGCGGCCATGCGGAATGCCGTGGTCAGTAAAACGCCGGCGCTGGTGCTCAACGGTCAGTTTGATCCGATTACGCCGCCGCCCTTTGGGGCACGGGTGGCGCGCGGCTTTCAAACCAGTACCAATGTCATCTTTCCCGATCGCGGTCACGGGGCGATCGGCTCTCTCTGCACGACCTCACTGATGGCAGCGTTTGTCGCTCAACCGACAAAGCCGCTGGATACGCGCTGCGCCAGTGAAGGCAAGATCAAGTTTATCACCGAGAAAAACACGCTGATGGCTCCCGGTACGATCTGGCTGACGCGATCGCTCGCGGAACTGAACTTTTTTCCGCTGATTCAGCGGGTGATTTTGTTGGTGCTGCTGATACTCTTTCCCCTGGTGTGGCTGGTGCTCTGGTTCATCGGTCGTGCCCGCCACCAAGCATCCGAGCAAGCGCAACCCGCTGTGTCTCGGGCCGCTGCGTCTCGGGGTGCCCGCTTAGCACCATGGTTGGGCGTGTTGTTAGCACTCCTCAGTGTCCTTTGGATTGGACTCCAGCTTTTTGGCATGGAAAGCTCTGTGTTTTTGAATACGCCTAATTTTTTCCTGGGCTTTTACCGACTGAGTGTGGGCATTGATCGCAGCTTTGCCTGGATTTATTGTGTGCCGATCGCGATCGCCCTCGCCTCCCTTGGGATGGCCTGGGTCGCCGTCATCGCCTGGAAAAACCACTATTGGGATCAACGCCGACGATATTATTACGCCTTTACCGCTGGGGTCGCGATCGCCTACACCGGTTTCCTTGCCCTCGCGGGTCAACTGACCGTATTCTTTGGGTGATATCCGCGACACCATTTCTGGGTGGTATAACTT